>CAYNDY010000038.1:0-13858 GCA_964396105.1 uncultured Muribaculaceae bacterium | reverse complement strand
TTATGCGCGAGAGCTCGAAAAGGTTCTCCAGACCGCACAGGAAACGGATTTTGTCAAGGTCGCCGCCGTTGAAAGGATAGCCGCCGTCCTTGTAGGTAAATAGAGGATATTTTTCATAAACCCGTTTCACCATATTGAGGACCCTCTCGTCGGAAGTTGCGCTGTAATAGGCCAACGCAGCCCTGCAGAAAACGGCTTCGCTCCAGTAGAGTCCGCCGTCAGCCTCCTCGGTGCCCCATTTTTCCACATATTCCTTCGTGCTGGAATGGATATATCCGTTGGGTTTCTGACGACCGACGACCGCCTCCATCACCCCCCGGCTGCGCTCCACCAGGAGCGAATCGTCAAGAAGAAATCCCAGGCGCGTGAATCCGTCGGTGTAGTAGGCTGTCTGCTCGTAGTGCCACCAGCCGGGCTCGTCGGCGCTGGCCCAGCCCTTTACGAACTCGGTGTATTCCTCGCCGATTGTCTTGGTCATTCCCTTTGCGGCAAGAGAGGCCCACTCACGGAGCCATCCTTCAGGCTTCAGCTCTCCAAGAGCGAAGGGAGCGTAGGCCTCGGGACGCAGACGGGCGTTGCTCAAAAGGGGCTGCTCGGACTCCGAAGGAACTGCCGGGGTCTGAGCCAGGGCAAAAAAGCCGCAGAGGACCCCCGTGCAAAGCAGGGCGAAGCGTTTTGTAAAATTATTCATTTTCGTAAAACTGTTTGTAAAACCAGGCGGTTCAATAAAACCGACGGTCTCAATAAAAAACAGGGAATGAGCGAAGTTTTTCCGTCATCCCCTGTTTCCACATCAATAATACACTAACTGTAAGTCTTATTTCGCAACGACGCGAAGCTGCATCGCATTGAGATCAAGTTCGATGACATAGTCTCCCGCTACATCCGGCTTCCACTTCCAGTCGTGGGTTCCGGTGCTGCTGTCTCCGGTTTCCACAACCACGCCAATCCATTTGTTGAGCGGATTGTTGTCCGGAGTCGTAACTGCGGAATTATATCCTCCCTTTGAGTAGTTGCTGGTCTGCGGGATCTTGAATCCTTCTCCGGTTGCGTTGAGTTTGAACTTCACATTGCATCTGTAGATGTGAGGCTCGGTGAGCTTGTCGGTCGGAGCGAAGAAGCCCTTCTCCCTGAAATAATTGTATGACTTATAGGCATTCCAGTTGTCAACGCCGTCGATATTGTCTCCTGAAGGGAAGCAGGTGTCGGTGAGAACGCAGATGTCCTTGACTACGCATACATTGCTTCCGAGGCTGAATGAAACCGCGCACTTGTTCGCCCACTCGTTAGCAGTAGGAACGGTGTAAGTCCCGTCTGAAGCGCTGTTGACCAGCTTGTACTTTCCGTCACCCGTAGGGATGTAGGCAGGGTAGCCTCCCGTTGACTTGGAAATGCGGACGGTATTGCCGGCGAGCGAACGGTCGAGACGGATATAGTAGCCTCCGGTTGAGAGCTCGGTGAGGTCGGTCTTGTCGGTAGTGCCCTCGCCCACATACAGAGACCAGGTTGTGGTTCCGTTCTGTGCCTCAGCGTCATACTTGGTCTGTCCGAAGTTGGCTGCGTTGAAGCGGAACACGTCGGTGTGCAGACCCTTGTCGCTGTAGAGAAGAATCTCCGTGTAGTCCTGTCCGTCGAACTTCTTGGTGTCTCCCCAGTCGAGGAAGAATGTGCCGGAAGACCAGAATGAACGGATGGTGTTGAGGTTGGCGACATTTGACGCGCCTCCGAGAATGTCCACGATTTCTCCCGTCTTCATTCCCTGGTTTGCAACTGCCCAGGAAGTCTCCGGAACAAATGCATACGGATAGCCGCTGACCGGTACGAAGCTGAAGAATCCGTCGCCTTCATCATTGACTTTGTAGATGAATCCGCCGACTCTGTTGGCGTCCTTAGGCTTGTTTTCACCCGCGGTGCCTTCCCTCCAGACGATGTTCTCCATCATTGTGGTGCTGCCGTTCTGAACGAATGCGAGTTCGCTGAACAGGGCGCCATACTTTGAAGTCTCGCTGTAGGATGTGAGAGCGGTGTTCCACCACTTGCGGAAATTGGTCTGAGTCTCGCTGGCGGCCTCGGTCACATACTGACTGTCTCCCCAGCTGCCGTCCTTCACAGGGCCGAATTCGCAGAGGGACTGGAAATGATTGTAGTCGCTCGCGAAAGTTCCGTCGACAATGAGATTATCCCACGGAGAAGCAATGGTGGTAAAATTGGAAGTAGGGCCGTAAACATAGTCTCCCGTCGCAAGTTTTGCGAATGCACGCACATAGAACTTGGTCTGAGGATAAAGCGCGAAGCCTCCTTCGTCATCGGCCATCGGAGTGGTGAGAGGATTGATCTTCACCTCAGTGCCGGCCGGAATGTCACCCTCGCCCTCGTACTGGAACTGATAGGTGATGGCATAGCCGTAGGTGAGGTCGTTGTCACTTTCGCCCAGACATACTCCGGTCTCGACTACAGGGAATGCGACAGTGAAGCTGAAGTCAGCCTGATGTGCCTTCACGTTCTTTACCTCCACGGCGCTGTCGAATGTCGGAGTGATGTAGATCTTCACCGTTTCCTCGGTGTAGCTGCGCTGTCCGTCGGCAAGCTCAAGCCAGCCTACGAAATAGTAGGTGTAGCCGTCGGCGAAATCCTTGACCGTGACAGGGGTGTCGCCCTCCTTAGGAGCACCCTCGATGAGGATGTCGGTGCCTTCCGTGATGAGCTTTTCAGCGTCGGTGGACCAGCGTACGCCCCATTTAACGAACTTGTCGATGTCCTTAGGCGAGGTGACATTGAGGTTGAGAACATAATTTCCGCTCTCGGAGGAAACCTCGGAGAGAACTGCAGTCAGGTTGATGACGCCGGACTCCTGCCTCAGGGCGAAGTTGGTGTATGCGGAGCCGCAGCGCACCTTGAAAATGGCCGCACGCTCTTTTCCGCCCGTATTCACGCCGTAGGTGAAGGTGACCTTGTCACCGGAATTTCCGCTCTTTGCGGAAGGAGTGACCCAGGTGTAGTCCCCCTCCATCGTCCACGCTCCGGAGGAAGTTACCGTAGTCTCCGCCGTGCCGGAAAGATATTCGGCCTCGGCGCTCACCGGATCCAGCTGAACCGAATCCACCTGAGCCTCTTTCTGGCAGGCTGCGAGAGAAAGAGCCGCGAAGACTGAAACTATATAAAATATTCTTTTCATTCTGTAAATGTTTTATGTTGTTCAAACTACCACTCGGCCTTAGGTCTGTAGCCAGTGTCCACGATGGAGTCGCCGTCGAAGAGATAGTAAGCGATATTACTCAAAGAATACCACTGATTGGACCAGGTGTTGATTGCGAAATCAAGGCAATACACCATATAGCCGCCCCAGCCCTGATTCTTCAAGCTCCTGAAAGTTGAGGATGTTGCGGTCCACCTCTGGGTTCCCGGAGCGCAGTTCACGCTGTTCGGAGTCATCTTCGAAAGCGGCATTCCTCCTTCAAAGCTTCCTTTAGACCAGGAGCCGTAGTCACCGATTGACCAGTCGACATATTCGCTCGGGTTGACTCCGTCAACGGCGTAAAGAGAACTGGTATAACTGTAAGTGTAGGCTATGACCTCCTTGTCAGGCATCGCCTTCTTGGTCTCATACATAAGGCGGGAAATCAACTTTGATGATTTGTATGACTCCACGCCCGGAATGTCGCTTCTGACTTCGCCATACTCCTCGTCGAAGAAGATTCCGTCGAGGTGGTAGGTGTTGCAGTAGTCCGCAAGCATCTTACCGACAGTCTTGCTGGTCTCCTCACCGATGCTGGCCATCGTAAGTCCGATTCCGCTGTCGTGGTGTCCTGTTGAAAGCAGGGACATTATGACTTTTATGCCGCGGTCCTGAAGAGGTTTCACATATTTCTCATAATTTGCATTGAGAGCCGCCTGGCAGGTGTTCGGTTTAACCTTGATTTCCCTCGCGTCCGGATCCCACATAAGGGCTGAAGAGAAAATGATTACGTGGTCAAAGAGAGGCTCGCCTGTGCTCTTGAGATTGAGCGCAAGGTGGAAAAGAGGGTTGGCCGTTCCCGTCTCCATACAGCTGAAAATGTGATATTTCCTGTTGGAGGAGATAGGGGTGATGCCCTTGCGGTTCTTCACGAACACAAGATGAGGCTCTCCCGGGAGAGTGACTGAAGGATCGTCCGTTGTCACGGTCACAGGGATTGCGTAGGTGATGTCGCCGGAGGTATTTTCGTAACTGAGGATGGAGTCGTCGATGGTGAGTTTTATGTCAGCGCCGGTTGAAACCGTCTCGCCCGGCATAACGACTGCAGGGTCGCCGAACTCGACATTCTGCTCAGGGAACACCTTGTAGGATGTGCCGTAAGCGGCATTGTACTCCTCCACGAGGGAAGCGTCTCCGTAAGCGAGAGTGCCGCTGACGGCGCCGACCGTAGCCTTGGAAAGCTCCAGATGGAGAGCGATCGTGGTGTCTGCGGTGGTCGCCTCGACCGTCGTGTAATACGCGGAGCCGGAAGCGTTGCGCAGCGAAGCCGTAGGAAGCTCGACATTCTTTATTTTATTCGCCACATTTCCTTCCACTTCGAAGACATCTTTCTGACAGGAGGATGCCAGGCAAAGTGCAGCGGAGAGCAGCAGAACTGATTTATATGTTTTCATATTCATATCTGTTTTGATTGTTATTCAGGAAGAGCCACTTTGCTCCAGACAACCGGGTTCACAGCTACGGCGTCATTGCCGTTGCCGGTACGGTCCGCGATGACGGTGCCGCTTCCCTCATTGAATTTCCAGTATGCCACGAGGCCGTCTGAGGCAGGGTCCACGAAGTAAGGGTGCATCTCCTGGTCGGCGATTGTCTCCTCGTCAAGGATCTTGTTCCAGATTCTCACCTCGGAGAAGAATGCGGCCGCATTTCTGTTAGGGTTGTAGGCCGTGTTGATGTTGAAGGTCTTCTTGAGGTCGCCCTTGTTGTCATCTCCCGTGTAGAAGGAAAGACCGTTAGGATAATTTCCGGCAGTTGCGGTTGCGACCTTCACTCCGCTCTTGTAGACTGTAAGAGCGCGGGTGTCGCAGTCGTAAGTCACGATGAGGTTGAACCACTCGTTGTCCGGCATATAGCAGTCGGTAAGAGGCTCTCCGCTGTTCGTGCAGATCTGGAGACGGTGCGGGTCGTTCGCAAGGTCACCTGTACGGAAGAGGAAGTAGCCCTCGACGCCGAAGAAACTGTTGTTCTCGCTGTGGTCGGTCTTAACCTTGTTCCAGTCGCTGTTGAGAAGCATCTCGATGGTGATCTGCTTGAGATTGCTCAGGACCTCTTTGTTGTGCCAGTCAATCGTGCAGTAGTTCTCCCACATATAGGCGACGTCATTGATGAGATTAGCGCCCTCGAACACATAGAATTTGGTGCTGCGTGAAGAAAGGACATCGATGTCGTCGGACTGGAGCACTACCGGAAGGACATACAGAGAATCCTTGTTCAGGGAAAGCACGTCCTTGAATGAGATTACGCACTCCTCGGTGCGGACAGCGCCCTGGTTGAAAGTGAACTCGGTGGCGGAGAAAGAGTAGAACTTCTCAGGAAGAAGGACAGCCTCGGTTTCGAATTTCTGATTGTAATAGTCAACCTCGGAAGCGTCCACGACGTATCTTACCTTCAGCGCAGACTCAGCCGGCTTTGGAAGAACCGCAACCAGACTTTCGCTGTATTTGTTTTCAATGGAAACATACAGGGTCTTGCTGCTTGCATAGTCCTCTATGAAGGCCTTGTTGGTATAGACCTCCGATGCGCTTTTTTCGCAGGAAGACAGCGCGCCGAGCGCCGCAAGGGCGAAAATTGCATATTTAACACATTTCATATTCATCTTGTTGTCTTTTTAAGAGTTCGGATTCAGGTTCTTGATGGCTGCGCGAAGCTTGCTGTAAACATTGCGGTCGGCATCGAAGAAAGTGTTTCTCGCATTGTAAATCACAAGACCGGACTTGCTTCTCTCAGAGCCCACCCACTTTGAAGCGAGAGGAATCTGCTCGCCGGCGGTGAAATAGCCGGTAGTGAGAGTGGCGTCATCTGGAAGAGTTGCGGAAACCGCAAAGACGAGTCTTGCATCAGGATAAACCTCGGATGCTCTGAGTGCCATATATGCCATCTCGGCAGTGCCGGCGCAGCTCTCGGTCGGCAGAATGATGCACTCGGCAGCCTTGATTATGTCCTCGGATGCGATGTACTGTGCGTCTGCGTTAAGATACATCCCAACGCCTGAGCGTGAACCTATTTCACCAAGGATTACATCGAAATTAGCCTTCTGTTCAGCGACGTATGCGCTGTCATCTTTCTCGGTAAGGTGAGTGCGGCTGTAGAGGTCTGAATAGGTGACCCTAACGGCGTCAAAGCCATATTCATCCACATATTTCATAACCCCTGCAAGGCTTTCCTTGAACACCTCGTCAAACTCCGGATAAGTCGGAGCTGGGAGAGAAGCCGGGTCGCCGCCCTGCTCGTAGATGGCGTCATACTCTTCAAGATAAGCATTGGCAATGCTGTCGACAACCTCGTCATATTCCGCTTTCACATCGTCAAATGAGAATGCGAGGGCGAACTTGAAGCCCTTGTCGGTGCGGAGCTTATTCATTTCGTCAACGAGCGTCCCGTCAATAAGCTCCGGATTGGAGATTTCGACCACGTCAACGCTGTCGGGAAGAGAGGTGAGGCGGTATGAACCGTTGGCAGTGCTCTGCTGATTGTCGAAAGCGACGTACACAAGATTGTGGTTCTCGCTCGCCTTGTAGTCACGCAGCTGCTGGCAATACTGGGCATACACCTCAGGATAGTCATTTTCCAGAGACGACACCCTGATTGAGATGGACTCCGGAGTGGTCCAGTCGCTGCAGGCAACAAGAGCCGCAGCACCGAGGACCATCGCTATGATTGAACTTTTTTTCATTCTTACCTCCATATTTATTTGGTGTTAGGATTGCAGTCCCACCAGAGGCGGGTAGCCATATTGTCAGCGCCTCCAAGAAGAGTTGAAACGGCAGTCTTGTAGTTGTCGCCGTTGCTGGTCCTCTCGTTGACAGGGTAGTTGAGCCTGCGTGCATAGCCGTCCTCGGCGATAACTCCGCCGCTGAGGTTCACACCTGCGGTGAGAAGGCGAGGATAACCGGTACGGCGGAACTCAGCCCAGGCCTCAACGCCGGTAGCCTTCCAGTTGGCAATCCATTTCTGGGTTATGATTCTCTCGAGATTCGTCTCGAAGTCAGCGCTCTCGTTCCAGGCGATTGACGCTGCGCCGGAAATGGAGGCGTCATATCCCTTGCCTGAAAGGTCGGTGTAGCTGTCAGGAGCTGAAGTGGCATCGGCAAGATATGCCTCGACGCCCTTTGCGCCCCACTGTGAGAATGAAAGCTCCACTCCGGCCTCATAATACTCCTTTGCGGTGCCGCCGCCCATATTCCAGCCGCGGAGAGCGCCTTCAGCCTTAAGGAACATAGCCTCGGCTGCGTTCATCCAGTACATCTGGTCTGTGGTGGTCACATTCATATTTGAGCATTTGGCTCCTCCGTTTGAATCTGCCATCGCGGTTCCTCTGCGCCATCCGGCATAAGTCTGGGTGTATGAGGAAGCGGTGAAATAAGCGGAGCGGCGAGGGTCAGCGTAGCCGTTCATATAGCATACGATGTCGGCAGCCGCGCGGTAGTCACCCCACTGGATGCAGGTGAGATAGTAGAGGTTGTTGGTGGCGTGGGTGAAAGCTGCGTTGTCGGAATTGTCAGTCATTGTTCCGAATGACTGGTTTGCAGCCTCCTCAGCCATCTGCTGAGCCTTCACAGGGTCTGCGTAAACGATTCTCATAGCCATACGGAGCTTGAGAGTGTTCGCGTACTTGATCCATTTCTGGACGTCGCCGTGGAAGACGATGTCGGCGTTGGCGTTGAGCTTCTCGGTGCTTCTCTCGGAGAGAGTGCCGATGGCCTCGGTGAGCTTCTCAAACCCTAAGGAGTAAATGTCCTCCTGAGAGTCGTAAGGAGCGACCAGGGAACCGTTGGTGCCGATCTTAGAGAATGGAAGCGGGCCGTACATATCGGTAAGCTGCTGGAAGACTGATACTTTCACAATTTCAGCGACAGCGAGAGCCACCTCGTCGGTTGTGGAAGAGGTAAGCTGGATGTATGCCCCGTAGAAACCCGGGATAACGTGTTCGAACGGATAAGCGCACCACTCATCGTTCGGGTTGTAGGTGGAAATCTTTGTTCCCCAACCTTTCTGCTCTGCGAGATAACCTCCGAGAGTGCTTCCGCAAAGAACATCCATAAACTGGAACTGGTGCTCCTGCACAGGAACCACATAGCCCAGCATATTCTTCAGGGCGCCCTGGATTACATAGTCGTCCGCAGCAATCTGGCTTTCGGTAGCTTCATAAGGGTTGGTGTTGATTTCCAGATATTTTCCGGTGCAGGAAGCTGAAATCACACAAACCAGAGCTATTCCTATGATGTTATTTATTTTCATATTGACAGTTCATTTTAGAATTTGAAACGGAGGCTCAACGCTACCGAACGGGTTGACGGCATCATAAAGCTGTCGATTCCCTGATAGTAGTTGCCTGCAGAAGCGATTGACTCAGGATCGAACGGAGCCTTGCAGTAAATCATCCAGAGGTTCCTTCCGACAATTGAGACGTTGAGGTCGAAGATGTTGCCGAGAACCTTGCGAGGGATGTTGTAGCCGATGTGGGCTTCCTGAAGGCGGACGTTGGTTGCGCTGTAGGTGTAGTACTGAGGGATGCCTCCGTCAGCTGCGACTACAGAGTACCAGGACTTAGGGTCAACGGAGCAGCCGTCAACAAAGACGCCTCCGTTGTCGCGTGCGAGAGCCGAAGCCTCGGAAACTCCGAAGTAGTCCATACGGGCCTGAGTTGCGGAATATACGATGCCGCCGATGCGGGCTGAAATCATAAAGCCGAAGTTGAAGCCCTTGTAGCCGAAGTCGTTGCTCCAGGACATATTTGCCTTAGGGAATACTGAACCGAGTTTCTTGTAGTCGGTTGTGCTGCTGCTCACCTTGCCTTCCGCGTCAACATAGATGTTGCCGTTGCTGTCGCGGTTGAGGTCGATGGTGGAGTAGAGGTCGCCGAGTGTGCCGCCCGGAGTGAGGACGAACGCCGCATTTCCGAGTCCGCCGACTTTAAGGCGGTCAAGAGTGATGACCTCGCCGGTCTCAGGATGGGTGTAATTCTCCATAAGCTTCTCAACCTTGTTCTTGTTGACGCTCAGGGTGTAGTTGGTGTTCCAGCTGAAGTCGCCCCACTGGTGATCGTACCCTGCGGTGAGCTCGATACCCCTGTTGATTACGCTACCTGTCTGAACATAGAGGGAGGTGTAACCTGAGGAAACTGAAAGCTGAGAGTCGAAGGTCTGGTTGTATGTCTTCGTGTCATAGTAGCTAAGGTCGAGGCTGAAGCCCTTGAATGCCTTGAATGTGACACCGATTTCCCAGGAGTCTGTCCTCTCAGGTTTGAGGTCGTACATAGGGTAGCTCTTGGAAGTCTCCCACGCGCCTGTCCTTGTGTTCCAGGAATAGGTAGGGTTGGCGATGAACCTTGAGAAAGGAAGACCTACGGATGCCCAGGAACCGCGGACTTTGAGGAAGTCGATGGTCTCCGGCATAGGAATTATCTCTGAAAGAACAATTGCGCCTCCGACTGAAGGGTAGAAGAAGCTCTTCTTTGAAGAGTGAGGACCGGCAAGCTGTGAAGGCCAGTCGTTACGTCCTGTGACGGTGAGGTAGTAGGCTCCCTTGTAGCCGACCTCGGCTGAACCGAGCACTGACTGGGTCTGCTCCTGCCATCCCTCGTCGGTGTTCTCCATAGTGTTCTTGTCAAGCTGCTTGACGGTGAACACGTTAGGAAGACCGTCCTCGCGGATACCGCCGCGGATTTTGAGAAGGTCGTACTTCACGTCAGAGATTGAAGCACTGAGGTTGGCGTTGAGTGACCAGTCGCCCCAGGTCTTGTTCACGCTCAGGAGGACATCGGCGTAAATCTGACGCTGGGTTGTCTTCTCGGAGTGGTAGAAACCGTTGGATGAACCTTCGGTGATGGTGGTGTTGGTGCTGGCGTTGGTCTGGTTGGTGTAGGTGTTGTCGGTGTTGTCGAGCTTAACCCTGCCGGAAAGTTTCAACCAGTCGAGGATGTCCCAGGTGAGACCGCCTGAAACCATATAACGGTCCTTGTCGTTCCTGCGGAGCATTCTGTACTGAGTCCAGTAAGGGTTGTCCCACTCGAGGCCGGCCTTGCCCATAAGATCCCAGTTCTGAACATAGATCTTTCTGGAGTCGTCGTAGCGCTCGAACATCTTGGCATACTCCCAGTCCTCGCCCCTCGGATAGAGGTAGGCTGCAACGAGAGGGTTGCCATAGATACCCTGGTTGATCATATTGAGGTCTCTCTGCTTTACATACTGGGCGCTCACGTCAAGATGAAGCTTGTCCTGAAGGAATGAGGAAGTGGCCCTGATGGAAGCGTTGTAACGGTGGTAGCCGTTGTTAGGGATTATGCCCTTGGAGTCAACAGCGCCCACTGAAGCGTAAACTTGATTCTTTTCGTTACCCACTGAAAGGGAGGCTGTTTCGGTGCCCACAAGACCGGTGCGGAGGAAGTCCGTTCCAGGATTGTAGTTCATTCTGTCCTTGCCTGAAAGAAGCGAGCCCCAGCTGGTTGCCTCGCCCTCGATGTTGCCGTAGCGGTTCTGGAACTGCGGAAGCACAAAGGCGTTCTGCATTTCGGTGTTGCTGGTTACGGTGAAGGAAAGCTTGCCTGCCTGGCCTTTCTTGGTGTTGATGATTATGGCTCCGTTGGATGCGTTGCTACCGTAAAGAGCGGCTGCGGCTGCACCTGTAAGAACGGAGATGGACTCAATGTCCTCAGGGTTGATGTCGGCGATGCCTTCTGAACGGCCCCTTGAGCCATAGTCAGTCTCGCCGTTGTCGGACATTGAATACATAGGAATACCGTCGATGACATAGAGTGCGTTGGAAGAGGAGTTGATGCCCTTGGTACCGCGCATCACGACTTTTGTCTCTCCGCCGACTCCTGAAGAGGAAGCGTTGATTGTAACGCCGGCAATCTTACCGTTGAGCGCATTGACGAGGTTGACGTCCTTGACTGCGGTGATTTTGTCGCTGGAAACCTGCTGAACGTTGTAGTTCAGGGCTTTCTCTGAACGCTTGATACCGAGTGCGGTTACGACTCCGGCCTCGAGGACCTGATTTTCCTCAACGAGGATGAAGTTGAAGCGCCTCTTGTCGGTAACCTGCTCTGAAACGGCCTTGTAACCGAGGAAGGAAACCTCGATGACGTCAGATGTGAAACCGTCGGGAAGCTGGATTGTGAATGAGCCGTCGATGTCGGCATTTGCTCCGAGCCTGCAGTTTTTGAGCACTACGGATGCTCCCGGAACGGGCTCGCCATTCTGATCCCTGACAACGCCGGTAACGGAATTCTCCGCCACTTTGCGGGCCTTGCTCAGAATAATATTTCTTCCGGATGTGATTGCATACTCCACGTCAGTGCCCTTGACCATCTGATCCAAAGCGTTGCCGATGGAAATGTTTTCACCTTTTACTACTACAGGAATTGAAACATCAACATCCTGATTCATAAACAAATAGGTTGTCTGCGATTCTATTGCCTTCATAACTTTGGACATAGGGACATTCTCCATGTTCAAAGTCACCGTAGCTGACTGTCCGTACGCTGCTGTTGAGAACAGAGCCAGGACCGTAGCAAGGGCGAAGAACAATCCGAATCTGCGAGACAGATTCATTTTGTTTGCCATAAGCGGTTTTTTAGAATTACTAATTATGTATCTTAATATGTCCGGCCCGAAACCGGACTGCTATTAATTCTGTGTTGTCCAAGTTCCACGGGGGAACTTGAGAGCGTTTTGCCGGGACCCCTTCCCTACCTTATCTCCACAATTCCCGTTTCCTGACTCCAGGTGTACTCGAAGTCGCATCCCGTCTGAAGGGTTCTCAGCGCATTCTCTATCCCCTCGCACACATACATCTTTCCGGAGATGAACTTAACCTCGGGCATCGTGTCCCGAAGGATGTTGATTTTCACCCCGAAAGAGCGCTCGAACTTCGACATAAGGGTTCTGAAATCGGTGTTTCCTATGCTTATTATGCCTTCAGACCACAGGTAGTCAGCGTCGTCGGTTATGTTGGTGCGCTGAAGCCTGTTGTCCTTCATATATACCATCTGATTCGGCTTGAGGTAGAGGCAGGAGTTGTCGCGGCA
The DNA here is from genome assembly GCA_964396105.1 of uncultured Muribaculaceae bacterium. GTDB lineage: Bacteria > Bacteroidota > Bacteroidia > Bacteroidales > UBA932 > Cryptobacteroides. The sequence continues at coordinate 1,595 of CAYNDY010000038.1, read as the reverse complement.
GTCGGTAACTTTCACCGAACCGGAGAACAGCGACGCGGAAAACTCCCCTGCGAGGGCGTCTGACATCACCTCGAACTCGGTTCCGAGCACCGTCACGTCACACATTCCCGTTTTCACGACAAACGGGCACTCCTCGTCGTGGGCGACCGAGAATTTTGCCTGACCGGAGAACTCGACCTCCCTCTTCTCGTCAGAGAAAACCACCGGATATTCCAGACGGGAGCCTCCGTTGAGGGTTACCATCGTTCCGTCGCTAAGGGCGAACTCCACTACCTTTCCGTTAGGAACTTCGAGGACATTGTGGACGGCCTCAAGCTCGTTTTTCTGAATTTTCTTTCCTGCGTCGAAGGAAACATATCCCACAAGGGCCGCTGCGGCAACTGAAGAAACCGCGACAGCTATGCGGCGGAATACTCTGACGCCGCGCGCCTTCTTCCCCTTGCGCTCCGCCTCGAGACGTGCCCGACGGATTTCGGTGAGGTTGAAAAGGGCGTGTGCGGAGTCGAACTGCTCCTGCGCCGAAGGGTCTGAGACGAGCCACGCGCGAATCTCCTCCACCTCGGCGGAGGAAGCCTCGTTTTTGAAGTATTTATATAAAAGTTCGTCTCTCATTTTTTCGTTCTATATAACAGTTCGTCTCTCGTTTTTTCGTTCCAAGATTTTACGACTGATTATATAGACGACACAAAGCGCCGACCTTACATATATTTTTTACTTTTTTCATTCACATTTTTACATTTTTCTTCATTCGGGGCCGTTTTTGTTTCGCCGCGGGAACAAATCAGTGAAAAACCATTATCTTTGCGGCACTTTTCGCGATAAATTATAAATGGAATAAAAACTCCGGAGCGGAGCGGATTTTATGGCAAAAAAAGAACATACGACCGGCATTCTTTCAGAGGCGGAGTTCAACGACCTCTATGAGAATTTCCGTGCTATGTATGTCAACATCGCCGCCTCGTATGTGCACGACCTGAGCACGGCCGAAGACATCGTGAACGAGAGTTTCGTGCGGCTCTGGAACAAACGCGAAGAGGTTCTTTCGGGCAACTACGAGTCCTATATGTTCAAGATTGTGACGAACCGCTGCCTGGACTGGCTGAAAAACCGGAAAATCAAGGAAAAGAATCTGGAGCACATTCAGGAGGGCGGGATGGCCCTGCTGGATTTTGAAATCAACTCCCTGGAGGGGTGCAATCCCACGGAACTTTTCAGAACCGAAGTCCTGGAACTTCTGAACAAAAGTCTTGAAAGGATGCCGAGGAGCACGGGGCAGATTTTCCTTGCAAGCCGCGGCGAGGGGCTCACCTACGAGGAAATCGCCGCAAAGTTCGGAATCCCGGTGAGGAAGGTGACAGCCGAGATTCAGGCGGCGCTGAAATTTCTGCGCGCCGACCTTCGCGACTACCTGCCGCTCTCCCTGGTGACTCTTCTCATTCAGACCTTTTTCGGGGGCAGTCTGCTGTAACCGTCCCCCTCAGGGAAAATATCTTTAATCGGCCCCATCAGGCTGAATCCCGCGCATAAATCTGCACATTTTATATATTTTTCGTAAATTCGCAGGTTTTACAAAAACGAAATTATGGAAAAGACGA
>CAYNDY010000037.1:0-14072 GCA_964396105.1 uncultured Muribaculaceae bacterium | reverse complement strand
TGGCGGTGGCAATGGCTTGGACTGCAGCCGCCCAGACTTCGATTCAGGTGCAGACGCACAATGTCGTGGACCTGAACGAACAGTTCAACGTCACTTTCGTCATCGAGGGGGAGAGCTCCCCTTCGGACTTCAGTTGGGAATGCCCGGCGGATTTTGACCTCGTCTGGGGCCCTCAGCGGAGCTCTTCTTCAAGCATCAGCATCATAAACGGCAAGAGAACCTCGTCCAAGCAGGTTTCCTTCACCTATATCCTCCATCCTAAGGCCGTCGGAAGCTTCACTCTCCCTCCCGCAACCGCAAAAGTGAAGGGAGAACAGATTTCTTCCCGCGAGGTGAGCATCACCGTCCTGAACGAGGAGGACAGCCAGAGTTCTTCACAGAGCTCTTCCGGCGCTTCTTCCGGAGCAGGAGTGCCTTCAGACCCTTCTGCCGCCGGCGGAAATTCCCGCAGTCAGAGCGGCTCATCTTCCTCATCTTCTTCCTCACAGAGTCAGAACGCTTCCACAGGGGAGATTATCCTCAGCCTTTCGCTCGACAAGACCAATGTCGTTGTGGGGCAGCCGATTTACGCAACCCTCAAAATCTACCAGAGAGCAAACCTCTCGGGCTTTGAAGGCGCTGATTTCCCGTCATTTACCGGATTCTGGAGCCAGGAGGTCGAAGCCCCTACGAACATCGAGTTCCAGAGGGAGAACTACAACGGCAAAATCTACGACGCCGCAGTTCTTCGCCGCTACCTTCTCATCCCGCAGCAGACCGGAAAACTCAGGATTGAGCCTGCGGAGCTCACCTGCCTTGTGAATGTCCGCGTGCAGTCCCGCACCGGCAGCATCTTCGACGGCTTTTTCGACGACATCCGTCAGGTGCGTCAGAAAGTCTCCTCCCAGGCAGTCACCGTGAATGTCTCTCCGCTTCCGTCCGGCGCCCCTGCGTCATTCGGCGGCGGCGTGGGCAAATTCAGCATAAGCGCCCGCCTTGCAAAGCCTACGCTCAAGGCGCACGAAGCCAACTCCCTGATAGTCACCGTCTCCGGCAAGGGAAATGTCTCCCTGCTTGAGGCCCCTAAGGTGAAATTCCCTCTGGATATGGAGGTCTATGACACCAAAATCACCGACAAGAGCAGCAAGGGAACGCTCTCCGGAAGCAAGGAGTTCGAGTTCCCGTTCATCCCGAGAAGTCACGGCGAGTTCACCATCGACCCGATTCAGTACAGCTACTACGACACCGAGTCCGGCCGCTACGTGACCGTCCAGACCCAGCCGATAAGTTTCACCGTCGAAAAGGGCGCTGACATCCCTGCGGGCACGGGCAGCGGAAGCTCGCTCCCGATTGTGCAGCAGAACGATGTGCGCAACCTCGGCCACGACATCCGCTTCATCTCCACCAAGCCTGCCGCCTTCCGCGAGAAGGGCTGGTTCTTCGTGGGCTCGGCAGCATTCGTGGCGATTTGCCTGGGAATCCTTCTTGCTGCGGCTCTGTGCTGGTTCGCGTTCAGAAAAGTTGCCGCTGCAAGGGCTGACGTCGTCGGAAACCGCAACAGAAAGGCCACCCGAAAGGCTCTCAAACAGCTCAAGACCGCATCGGTATTCCTCAAGCAGAACCTTTACACCGCATTCTACGAGGAGCTCCACAAGGCTCTTCTCGGGTTCATCGCCGACAAACTCAACATCCCTATGTCCGAGCTCACCAAGGAGAACATCTCCGCACGCCTCTCCGAAGGCGGAGTGGACGGGGAGACCGTTTCGGAGTTCGTAGGCCTTCTTGACGAGTGCGATTTCGCCCGCTACTCTCCGTCAGCAGGAAACGAGGCTATGCAGGCCCACTATGAAAAGGCCGCAGGACTCATCTCCACAATAGATTCAAGTATGAAATCTTCAAAGAAAAAATCTTCCGCCCCTTCCGGAGCGGCATATATAATTGCCTTCGCTCTTCTGACCCTCCCGCTGGGCCTCGGAGCGCAGAACACCACCTCCGCCGCGACATTTGAAGCGGGCTCGCTTGCTCCCGGAAATGACTCCACAGCCGTTTCAGCCGCCGCTCCTGCAGAGCCTGTGGCCGCAACCCTCGACTACCCGCAGCAGCTCTGGCAGAAGGCCAACGCCGCCTATTCCAACGGCAACTGGAACGACGCCATCAAGGATTACGGAATGATTGCCTCGCTCGGAATTGAAAACGCGCAGCTCTACTACAATCTCGGCAACGCCAATTTCAAGGCAGGAAACCTCCCGGAGGCAATCCTGAACTACGAGAGGGCCCTGAAGATTGACCCGTCCTACGCCGACGCCCGCTACAATCTCGAATTTGCCTCCACCCAGACTCAGGACCGCATCGAGGCTGTGCCGGAGTTCATCCTCAAGACCTGGACCCGCAAAGTCTGCTACCTTCTCGGCTCAGACCAGTGGGCGATAATTTTCCTTGTGGGTCTCGCTCTGCTCTGCTCGATGATTCTGCTCTTTTTCCTCAGCCCGTCCACGGCAGGAAAGAGGACCGGATTCATCCTCGCCATCGTCCTGCTGCTTTTTGACGGGGCGGCGCTCGGATTCTCCCTCCACCAGAAGAACGACTACTCAGTGCGTGACGAGGCCATCGTTATGAGCCCTGTCATCAGCGCGAAATCATCCCCTTCACAGAGCGGAAATATGGACCTTTTCGTTCTCCACGAGGGCACGAAGGTCACCGTCATCGACACGGTGGGCGACTGGTACAACATCTCCATCTCCGACGGCCGTCAGGGCTGGGTCCGCGCCGGCGACCTGGAAGTCATCTGACGCACGCCGGGTGTAAATATTTCCGAAATTGGTCGAATTGTATCGGGACGGCTTATGTCGCCCCGATTTTTTTAATATCTTTGTACGGCTTTCATTAGGCGGGGCCCCAAGTTCTATAGGGGCGGCCTAAGGAAGGAAATGTTACTGCATATAAACATTAAAACAAATAGAAGATGAAACGGAAAATTAACGCACTTATCTGCACCGCTTTAGTCCTTTCAACCCTTGCGGGGGCCACTTTCTTCGCGCCCTCTGCACAGGCAGCAGCCAAATCCAAAACCGAAGTCTGGAAAGACCCGAATGTCTCGGGGGTGAACCGCCTTCCGATGACGGCAACCCTTGACGACGGGGAGGCTATGCGTCTGAGCCTCAGCGGGATGTGGAAGTTCCGCTTCAACGCGGATATGAACTCCCGCCCGGCGGACTTTTACGCTGCAGGCTATGACGACTCCTCCTGGGATGAAATCCCCGTTCCGGGCCTTTGGGATCTCAACGGCTGGTGCGACCCCATCTATGTGAACATCCCTTATCCGTGGAAGGGCCACGCGGAGTACACCCCGCCGGTTGTGCCCGAGGAGCACAACTATGTGGGACAGTACCGCCACAATTTCGTTCTTTCCGACTCCTGGAAGGGGCAGAACATAGTGCTTCACATCGGTTCCGCCACCTCCAATGTAAGAGTCTGGGTGAACGGAAAGGAAGTGGGCTACAGCGAGGACTCCAAGCTCGAGGCCCGTTTCGACATCACTAAATTCGTGAAAATCGGTGAAAACACCATCGCTCTGGAGATTTTCCGCTGGAGCGACGGAACCTACGTTGAGTGCCAGGATTTCTGGAGGCTCGCGGGTCTTGCAAGGGATATATATGTGTTCTCCCGTCCAAAGCAAAGGATTGAGGATGTGAGGGTTAGCGGAGATATGGACGGAAATTACACCGTTTGGGGCGAGACTTCCTCAGGGGTCTCAAAGGTGCGTTGGGAAATCCTCGATGCGAAGGGACAGGTTGCCGCAAGCGGAGAGGCCACTCCTTCTTCAAAGAAAAAATCCGAGAACGGCAATCCTACCTTCTCCTTTGAGGGCGGAATCGCCGCGCCTGCGCTCTGGAACGCCGAGACGCCGAATCTCTACACCCTGTGCCTCACTTCTCTCAATAAAAAAGGTGCTGAGACTCAGAGGGTTTCGACCCGCTTCGGCTTCAGAACCTCCCAGGTTAAGGGAGGGCAGCTTCTTGTGAACGGCCAGCCTGTGCTCATCAAGGGAGTGAACCGCCACGAGATGAACGCCTACAAGGGCTATGTGGTTTCCCCGGCCGATATGGAGCGCGACATCCTCATTATGAAGCAGCTCAATTTCAACGCCGTGCGCACCTGCCACTATCCTGACGACCCGCTTTGGTATGACCTCTGCGACAAATACGGCCTCTATGTGGTTGACGAGGCGAATGTCGAGGGACACGGAATGGGCTATGGTGACGAGGCTCTCGCAAAGAACCCGGACTACAACAAAACCATCGTTGAGAGGGCGCAGAGAATGGTCCATAGGGACTATAACCACCCTTCAATCATCGTCTGGAGCCTCGGAAACGAGACCGGCTACGGACAGAATTTCGCCGACTCCTACGCCTGGATAAAGGGCTTCGACTCAACCCGCCCAGTTCAGTACGAAAGGGCAGTGGACGAGCCTCAGAGCAAGGGGACCGACATAATCTGCCCGATGTACTGGAGCTATGACCGTTGCCGCGAATTCCTCGAAAGCAACCCCGACCGTCCGCTCATCCAGTGCGAGTACGCCCACTCTATGGGCAACTCCGAAGGCGGATTCAAGGAGTACTGGGATATGATCAGGGAATATCCTCAGTATCAGGGCGGATTCATCTGGGACTTCGTGGATCAGGCTCTCAAATGGCCTCTCGATGCATCCAAATGGGGCTCCGACCATTTCTTCGCTTTCGGCGGCGACTTCAACGAATATGACCCGACCGACGACTCGTTCAACTGCAACGGAGTCATCGCTTCCGACCGCAGCCTCCACCCTCACGCCTGGGAGGTGGCCTACCAGCAGAGAAACATCCTCACAAGCGCAACAGCCCAGGAGGCACTCTCCGGCAGGGTGAACGTATATAACGAGAATTTCTTCACCGACCTTTCCCGCTACTCCCTCTCCTGGAGCGTCGAGTGTGACGGCGAACCAGTCCTCGGCGGCTACGCCCCTTCTTCGCTTGACATAGCTCCTCAGAGCACCAGGACAGTGAGTCTTGGCTACGACGAGGCGGAGCTTACCGAGGCCTGCGGAGGCTCTCTCGAAGGGAAAGACGTCTATCTTACTGTCCGCTACACTCTTCGCAAAAAGGACGGAGTGCTCCCAGCCGGCAGCGAAGTCGCCTACGACCAGATCTGCATCGCTTCAGCCCCGGCGAAGGCCTACACTCCTCAGCCTCAGCTCTTTAACCGCACTGAAGACGAAGCGGAGGTAAGTTTCTGCGGAATGACCCCGTACGAGGGCTCGCTTTCCGAGAGAGCGGATGTCTGGAGCGCGACATTCTCCAAGGCAAGCGGAGAACTCACCTCATACAAACTCAACGGACGGGAAATGCTCGCCTCACCTCTTGAGCCCATTCTCTGGAGGGCCGCGACCGAAAACGACCTCGGAGCATATTACGGAAAGCAGAAACTCGTCGAGGCTCAGCTCATCTGGAGAAACGCCCAGTACAAGGTCTCTTCTTTCAATGTCAGCGACTGCGGGGACTACGCCCTCGTGGAGACCGTCTTTGAGCCTATCGGAGACGCGGCAATTGTTTCCGTAAACTGCAAAGTCTATGGCGACGGAACCATTCAGGTCAGCGAAAACCTCAAGGACGCAGGCTCCCTTTCGGAGGCTCCGATTATGGGCCGCTTCGGAATGAGGTTCGCCCTGAGGGGAGACTATTCCACCGTAGAGTTCTTCGGCAAGGGTCCGTTCGAGAACTACTCCGACCGCAACAGCGCCGCTCTCACCGGCCACTATGTCCAGAGGGTTGAGGAGCAGTACCACTACGGCTATGTCCGTCCGCAGGAAAGCGGCACGAAGACCGGTCTGAAGTGGTTCAGAGTGCTGGACGACAATGGCACCGGCCTCGAAATCTCCGCTGACACACTTTTCAGCGCCTCCGCTCTTCCGTTCAGCGCCGAGCAACTTGACATCCGCAAGGACGGCCCGCGCCACTCCCTCCAGCTCAAGGCCATCGCCGCCGAGAACCGCCGCAGCGAAGGCACGACCTGGGTGAACTTCGAGAGCGTTCAGATGGGCCTTGGCTGCATCGACTCCTGGGCCGCTCTCCCGCGCGAGGAGTACCGCATCCAGCCTCACGAGATGACGTTCAACTACACGATAAGGCCAATTGAAAACTAGGAGATGCCGACTAAAAAGCGGTCTACCGCGTTGTTCTCCTAGCCCATCTTTTTATTCGACATCTCCCCCAACGCACTATAAAAGAGGATGACCAATTCGGTCATCCTCTTTTTCCGTAAAATAATCCCCCTCAATAATCTGCCAGTTTCCTAACTTGCGACCTTGTTAGAAACCACGTCAAAATGAAAGTTCAGATGACATTACTTTCCCTTCTGATAGCCGCTCTCTCAGCCGTCGGCTGCTCAAGCCCCGAGACTGAAATCCTTAGCCCCTATTCCGTGATTGAGGAGCCCTCCCGGACCCCTTCAGACCTGCTGGACCGTCCCGCAACGGTGTTCGCCTTCAGTGAGGACAGGTGCGACTGCGTGCGGAGCGAGAACTGTCTCGGGAACATCTCTTCGCTCGGCGGAGTTGCAAAGGGAGACAAAATCGTTTCGGTGGTTTACTCCGATGCCGCTGCTGTGAATTTCTCGCTGCTTCGCAAAGGATCCGCTCCGGAGGCGTATGAACTCAACCTCTATCCTTCCGACGGCTTCCCGACTCCCGAAATCTGGTACTCGGTTTCCACCTCCCAGGGCGAAGGAACGCTGATTTCCCAGCTTCACCAGCCCCTCACTTCCCGGATTTCGCTTGAAATAGTGAACACCCACTCCGACATTCTCGGGGCATCCCTTCTTGCGCCTGCTGAGGCCGACACCTGGAACCTCTACAGCGGGGCGCTCACCATCGTGGAAAAGCCTGTCTCAAAGAAAATCAAGGCGGGCGAAAGCCTCACTCTGATGCCTCAGGCGGACAATGTCGAGGGCTGGACTCCGACCCTCATCATAGAAACCGACGGCGGAAACATATACCCGTCGCTTCCCGAGTTTGAAAAGGTGGGCGAAGGACAGAACATAGCCTTCACTTTGGATTTCAGCGGCTACTCTGAAGGCAAATACACCGTTTCCTGGGAAATCACCCAGATCTCTGGAGGCAAGACCATCAGCAGCGGAAGCCGTGACGAGAGCATTCCCTCAGGGCTTAAAAACGGCTACTACCGCGTCTCAGTGCTCACCGACAACGGCTGGGAGGCACTCTCAGTGCACAAGACCCTTTGCTCGGATTCCGCAAAGCACGGGAAAATCTGGAACGACTGGTCCAACTCCAAGGCCCTTCGCGACACGATGTCATACTGCATCTATCAGAGTGACTTCTCCTCGGCTCTTAAATTCCGTGTGAAGAACCTCCGCTCCACATTCTCCTCGGTCGCCGTACGCCCTTCAACTTACGGCATATCAACGACTAAAGTGGATGCGAACACAATTGAATTCACAATCCCCGCATACGGAAAGCACAAGGTCAGCGTCGAATTTGACGGCGACCGCCAGCACAACCTCTTCCTCTATGGAGTGAAGACTGACCCGGACAAGCCTACGAAGAGCTCCGCCACTGTAAAATACTATGGCCCCGGGGAATATGACGCGGGAACAATCAACCTCACCGCAGGACAGACCCTCTACCTCGACTATGGGGCGAAGGTCTATGCGAATGTAGTTGCGAGCGGAGCCAACATCACCATCGCCGGCGCCGGCATCCTCTCCGGAGAGAAAATGACCCACTATGGCGACAGTCAGTACAGCTGGGGCGGCTTCCTCGTGGAGTGCGGCACCACTGACAACCTCACGATCAAGGATGTCTCCTTCATCGACGGCCCGGGTTGGAACATAATTGTCCGCAGCAGCAAGAACGTCACCATCGACAACATCAACACCATCAGCTGGGAGCTTAACGGCGACGGAATCGACCTCGTGAGCTGCACGGACGTGGACATCTGCGACTGCTTCCTCCGCAACTACGACGACTGCCTCACCCTCAAATGCCGTTTTATCGTCACTCCGATTACGGATATGAGCGGAGTCACAATCAGCCGCTGCCTCATCTGGAACGATTATGCAAGGGGAATCGTAATCGGTCCCGAGGCCGGAAACATCAACTACAGCGGCAGGATTCACGACATCTCGGTTAGTGACTGCATATTCCTTCAGCACAAGACCAGCGGCACAAGCGACCTTCGCGCCGCATTCGCAATCGGTCAGGGCACCGACGGCAAGACCGACCTCTGGAGCGGAAGCCCCGCCCCGACGCAGATCAGCGACATAACGGCCACCAATCTCGTCTTCGACAGCATCGACTACTCCGGCCGCAACATCTCCATCTGGCAGTGGGGTGGCTCCACGAAAGTGAACATCAACAATGTGACTTTCAACGGGATAAAAGTTCTAACCGCTAACGGCAGCGCCTACCCTGCGTTCAACATCAAGACCAACGGCAGCACCGTCACAGGTCTCACAATCAAGAACTTCACGGTCGGCGGGGCGGCAGTCACCGGCACCGGCAGCAATTTCCAGATTGACTACCCGGCAAATGTGAGCTACAAGTTCCAGTAGAACACCTCCCCGAATAAGAACGAAATAAAGGTGACTTGCCACTTGGTAGAATAAAGACGCATAAAAAAAGAAACTCGATGAAAATAAGAACATTATTTCTAGCGGCAGCGACGGCGGCTCTTTTTGCAGCCTGCTCCGTTGACGAGGACCTCAACACTCCGCAGCAGGCGGTTTCCGGCGTGGAGGTGACTCCAAGCTCGCTTTCTCTTATGGAAGGGGCGAGCGCAACTCTTTCGGGCCGCATTCTCAAGTGGAACGCCACGGCGGGACGCAGCCTCACCTGGTCATCGAAAAATGAAGATGTCGCGACAGTTTCCTCCGAAGGCCTCGTGAGGGCTGTCGGTGCCGGCGAAACAGACATCGTTGCCGAGTGCGGCGGGCAGAGCGCTTCAGCGCACGTGACCGTTTCTCCGAACATCTGGATGACCCGGCTTGACGCCCTCGAAAAGCCCGTTTCATTCAAGGAATTTGACAACGCTACGGACACAATCCGCGTTGCCCGCGGAGAGACCGCCACTGCGCAGTTCATAGTCCACGCGGCTACTTCCCAAGGCACACTCACCCCGTCGGTGAAAAAGTTTGCCCTCAAGGGAAGCGACGGCGTGAGCATCCCCCCGCAGCTCTGGTGGGTCAGGGAAGTTTATGTTCCCGAGTACAGCTGGGACCGCTGGGCAGGCGGTGCGCCTTCTTTTCGCTATCCTTCCTCCGAGAAATACATCCCGGACGCCCTTATGCCGCTTGAGGACTGGAGCGTGAGCCTTTCTGCGGGTGAGAAGACCGCGTTCTGGGTGGAATTCGACATCCCGCGCGATGCCCCTGCTGGCATATACGAGGGCGTTGCCGCAGTAAGCGGAACTTCTTCTGCGGAGCTCCCTTTCACCGTTCAGGTCTATGACGTCACTCTCCCCGAGAAGCAGACCCTTTCAGTGATGCACTGGGTGAACCCGAATATCGCCGCTATGAATGTGCAAGTGGAGATGTATTCGGTCCTTGACTGCTTCGAGAAAGTGATTGTGCCGTTTGTGAGCAAATATGGAACAAACTGCTTCAATTCGCAGTATTACCACCGCTACACTTCCAATCCAAGGCTCGTAAAGAACTCCACCACCGGGGACTATGAGATTGAGGCCGATTTCAGTCAGCTGGGCAAGGAAATCGAAATGTACTACCGCGCCTGCCCTGACCTCCACTATGTCCAGTGCGAGAACATAACCTCCAACAGGGCGTCTATGCAGGTGATAGGATATGCCCTGAACGATGACGGCACCCTGAAGGTGACTGCCAACGGGGACGGAACCTATACTCCGGAATATGCCTACATTTCCCATTTTGACACGGACACCGAGACCTGCACAGGCTACAGCAAGGAGGCCGAGGCGTTCTGGACCCGCTATTTCGCCGCTCTGCAGAAATATCTCGAGTCCAACTCCCTTCCGGACGGAAGAAAATACATCGATGTCTATCTCCAGACCCTCTACGACGAGCCTCAGGACAAGCACGCCGCAGCTTACGACTGCCTTGCGGCGTATGTGAAGAAGGGCGCGCCGAAAATCAAGGTTATGGACCCTCTCAACACCCTCAATGTGAAGGGGGAGAGCCTCGATGTGCCGTGCCCCGGGATTATGTATCTTAAAGGGGAGGAGGGCTATCCGTGGACTTCGTCCCAGACCCGATGGATTTACCACGCAATGGCGCCGCAGGGCGAGGGAATGAACCGCTTCATCCGCATTCCGCTCATTCAGACCCGCCTTGTCCACTGGCTGAATTTCCGCTACAACGCCACGGGCTTCCTCCACTGGGGCCTGAACTACTGGCACGGGGCAAGGAACGAGGACGAGCCGTGGCTGGACGCCAGTGGAAGCTACCCTGACGGCGATATGTGGATTATCTGGCCGGGCGACAACAAGGTCTATCCGTCCATCCGCCTCTGCGCGATGAGGGACGGCATCCGCGACTACGAGCTCTTCCGCCTCGCCGAGCAGAAGTCCCCGTCCGAGGCCCAGGCCCTCTGCCGCTCTGTAGCCTCCGACGCCTACACCTACACCCAGGACATCAGCTATTTCCGCTCCCGGCGCAAAGCCCTCCTGGAACTCCTCGAAGGCAAGTAGCATCCCGCCGCCTCAAAATGATTTTTGGGGAGAATTTTCCGTATAAAATTCCCCCTTTTGGGGGTGGGGGCTTCGTAACTTAGCATCGTTTATTGGACGCAGGGGAGATTTGGAACTGAAAAAGGTTAAACTAAATTATTATAAACCACTTAATTAGCATTTCTTTTATGAAAAAAATCACTTATCTTCTGGCAGGTGGCCTCGCCCTTTTGGCAGCCGTTTCCTGCAACAAGAACGCCGAGATCACCTATTCGGAGAATCCGGTGAAGTCCGTTTCCGTCACCAGCGGTGAGGAGACCGTTGAGGGAGTCGTTTCCACGACTGCGAAGACCATCAACTTCACTTTCAACGATGCCGAGGACTTCTCATCCTGCGACATCACTCTCGAACTCAACGATGGCTGGACTCTCAACTATCCGACCTCGCTCACGGGCGTGAACCTTCAGGAGACTCCGGTCTTCCGTTTCGCTGACCACACCAACGCTGTGGTTCGCTACACCGTTTCATTCTCTTCAAACGCATTCCCGATTGTTGACGCTTCCAAGATTCAGATCAAGGGCCTTAACGCCGGCGAGGGCTTCACTGTTGACAACACAACGAAGACCATCACCATCGCCTACGACGAGTCAAAGATGGACTTCAACGCAATTGAGCTCGTATTCAACGAGGGCGCGCTTCAGAGCGGTGTTGAGCTTCCTGCAAGCCTCGTTTACGACTTCGCGAAGGGCAACGCCCAGGAACTCGTCCTCAAACTCGGCGGCGACAGGGTTTACACCGTCAAACTTGACGTAACTCAGTTCGTGACGGCTCCTGAAACTATAGGCTTCCAGGATGTTTCCTCCGCTTATGTGACTGCTGACCAGTCCTGCATCAAGGTTTATTCTGCATCAAAGATTCAGAATGTCCCTGTATTCCTTCTCGAGTCTGCCGATTGGTCAAACTGGGCAGGTACCTGGATTAAGGGAGGCGGATGGCCGACCGAAAACTGGTGGCACAACGGCGCAAATGCCGAGGATGACCTTTATGCTTTCCCTGGTGACTGGGCAGAAAGCCGTGCTACTATGAACTGCTTCGGAAACATCGCCATCGTAACTGTGGATGCAGGAAAAGTTTCCGCAGATCTTAAGTCCGCAACCAACGATGTCGACCCTACTTCAGTGAACAGCGCAATCGTAACGAGCGGCTGGGTTTATCATCATGGCTCACAGGTGGACAACCTCGTAAGGGACAACGGCGTGACCGTCAGGACTCCTGAGGATGTAAACCAGACAAAATACCGCGCATCAGTCCTTGTAAAAGACGGTGTCGTTTCATTTGCAACTGCCGGCGAGAAGTCTGACGGATTCTACAAGATCCCGTTCCAGAGCGAGGCTCCGGCTGATGTGGATGCAACTTTGAATGCTTCTACCGAGAAAATCGAAGCTCCTGACCTCGCCTGGGTTCAGGCTTGGGGAGTCCGCGACGGCAAGGCAATGCGTTATGTTGATTATGTCAACAACGATGCTACCGGTTATGTACACGCTCCTGGAGTGCTCGGTATGGGCTATGAGGGAATCTATCGCGTTCATAACCTTGTTGGAACGACCTACGACGGCAAACTTGCGTTTATGATTAATGACGGCGGTTCTTTCTCAGGTGACGGAGTCACAGGTCTTGAGTCCAACGGATATGAAGGTTATTCCAACTTCTGCTTCAAGGGCTATTCTCTCAAGCAGATGCTCTGGCTTGCTCAGAAACTCGGTTGGAGAAACGCAGCAGTGCTTGGCTCTGTATATCAGGAAGTTCAGGATACATTCAAACCGTGCCTTCTCGTGAACGGCAAGTCCGTCATCGATGGCCTCACTCCGACTGCAACCACTTACGTTCTCGCAGTTGACGTGAAGAAATAATTTTCGCTTGGAGCGGACTGTCCTGAAGATTTTTCGGGACAGTCTGCTCCCTTTATTTAAAATAGCCAGTAATGAACTCTAAACCAATAACATACGCATCGAATAGGGGGGGGTATGAAAGCCCTTCTTTCCGCAGCGAACTCCTCCTAAGTGAAAGCGGATTCGCCTCAAGCAACTATTCCTCCATCGCCCCGTGGGACGAAGGGGATGATGACGATGCTGTCGTATTCTAACATTAAACCCATTGAAACTATGAAACGATTTATTTTGGCTTTGGGTTTAGTGTCGATTACATTAAACTTCGCTGCTTGTCAGAAGGACTTGCAGGAAACTACTACGGAACCTTCCGGGGATAAGCCCGGGGCGGTTAAATTTGAGCTCTTTGCAAATACTGTAAGTGTGAAGACAACCAACGATGGTCTGAACACAAAATGGGCTGCAGACGACAAGATAGGAGTTTTCCACTCTGTGGGTGACGCTACAGTCTCTGACGGGCAATTCGCCCTTGCGGATGCCCAAACCGGCCGCTTCACGGGCACAGTTGCGGGAGAACTTACCGCTGACTCCTATTCCTGGTATGCGGTTTATCCTTATTCCGCCTCCGCGACGGACCTTTCTTCCGTTCCTCTGTCTCTCGGGGCAAAGACCCAGACCCAGGCGGGCGCGGGAAGCAAGGCGCACCTTTGCGGAGCCTTCCTCCCGCTTTATGGAGCTGCAGCGGATGTTGACGCGGCCGGGAGTGTTTCAATCGGGATGAAAAACCTCTGCGCTGTGGCAAGGGTGCTGGTCAAGAACAACAGCGGCACGACGATAAATGTCGCAAATGTTTCCCTGACCGCTTCGGAGGCCATTGTGGGAGAGTTCAGCGCGGATCTTACCGGAGAGACTCCATCTTTCACGGCGTCATCCGGCGCAAGTTCCACTGCAATGCTCAATGTTGACGGAGGCGCAAGCCTCGCTAATGGCGAGAGTGCGGAGTTCTACATTGCCCTGAAGCCTTTCAGCGCTGCTGCGTCTTCGTTGACCCTTTCCGTGAACGGCTACAGCAAGACTTCGGCCTCCGGCGCCACCCTTAATTTCACCGCCGGCTCCATCAACAAAAAGCTCACGTTCGACTTCGACAAGACATTTGCAACACCGGAGTCTCTCGGCTTCAGCGATGTTTCCGCCAACTTCGTGAACGACAGCCAGTCCTTCATCAAGGTTTACTCTGCGGATGCGATCAGCAATCTGCCGATACATATTCTGAGCACGAATTGGGACGGCAACTGGACAAATGCTACAAGCAATACGTGGGTTTTGTATGGCCTTCAGAACCATTGCTATAACTGGGAAATCCGCAAAGGCGACTGGGCTTATGGAGACGATAACTACGAAGATGACGCGTTCTCCTTCCCGGGTGACTGGGCTGCAGACCGTGCCACAATGAACGCATACGGGCAGATTGCTATTGTGACGATGGACCTTGGCTGCATAAAAGCTGACCTCAAGGCTG
>CAYNDY010000036.1:0-14283 GCA_964396105.1 uncultured Muribaculaceae bacterium | reverse complement strand
AATCCTGCTAACCGTATAAAAAAGGGAGTGACCCGAAAGTCACCCCCCTAAAAAACAATACTGCCAAGCAAAAAGAGGTCGGATAAACTTAAATTATACCCTGTTCGAGCATAGCTCTCGCAACCTTCATAAAGCCGGCGATGTTCGCCCCCTTCACATAGTTGATGTAGCCGTCAGGCTCCCCGCCGTGGGCGACGCAGGTCTCGTGGATGCTCTGCATAATCTGATGGAGCTTGGTGTCCACCTCTGGAGCATTCCAGGAGATGTGCATCGCATTCTGAGTCATCTCAAGACCTGATGTGGCCACTCCGCCGGCATTCACAGCCTTGCCAGGGGCAAACGGGATGCGGGCCTGCTGAAGAGCCGCGATGGCCTCCGGACGGCAGCCCATATTGGAAACCTCCGCAACGAGTTTCACTCCGTTTGCGATAAGCTCCTTCGCGTCCGCCTCTTCCATTTCGTTTTGGAATGCGCACGGCATCGCGATGTCGCACTTGATGCTCCAGGATTTCTTGCCCGGGGTGAACTTTGCAGAAGGGAACTTGTCTGCAAAAGGCGCCACGACATTGTTGTTGGTGGCCCTCAGCTCAAGCATATAGGCGATTTTCTCGTCGTTCATTCCCTCGCTGTCGTAGATGACTCCGTCAGGACCTGAGATTGCGATGACCTTCGCGCCGAGTTCAGTGGCCTTTTTCGCCGTGCCCCACGCAACGTTGCCGAAGCCGGAGATTGCCACGGTCTTGCCCTTGATGTCGTCGCCCTGGTGGTGGAGCATATGCTGGACGAAATAGACAGCGCCGTAGCCGGTCGCCTCAGGACGGATAAGGGACCCTCCCCAGGTCATTCCTTTGCCGGTGAGGACTCCGGTGTGCTCGCGGGCGAGCTTCTTGTACATTCCGAAAAGGTAGCCGATTTCGCGTCCGCCCACTCCCACATCGCCTGCAGGGACATCGGTGTCCGGGCCTATGTTTCTCCAGAGTTCGAGCATAAACGCCTGGCAGAAACGCATAATTTCAGCATCTGACTTGCCCTTAGGGTCGAAATCCGAACCGCCCTTCGCTCCGCCCATCGGAAGAGTTGTGAGGGCGTTCTTGAAGGTCTGCTCGAAGCCGAGGAATTTGAGCATCGAAAGGTTCACCGCAGGGTGGAAACGGAGTCCGCCCTTGTACGGGCCTATGGCGCAGTTGAACTGCACCCTGTAGCCGGTGTTCACCCGGATTGTGCCGCGGTCGTCCACCCAGGTAACCTTGAAGGTGAAGATGCGGTCAGGCTCAACGAGTCTTTCGACGATTTTCGCGTCCTCGAATTCAGGATGTTGATTGTAGGTGTCCTCGATGGTTTCGAGAACTTCCTGAACGGCCTGAAGATATTCTTTCTGGTCGCCATACTTGGCCTGCAGAGAGGCCATTATCTGACTGGTTTTCATATAATTATGTAGTTATTAAAAAGGTTCTACGATATGTATCAGCGATTAGCTTTGCAGTGCAATCTACTCCACTGTCCAGGTATTACCGCTGTTAAGTAGATCATCAACACACTGGATTTTGCTCTTCGCCTTCACCTCGGCAAGCTGGTCGCGCACCCCGTCGTCGTAGGTCGGAGCCGCGACATTGCGGATGACTCCCAGCGCAACCGGGAACTCAGGGTACTTCATATCCGCAAGCAACATATGCACCCCGGCGTTCTGACAGTGGGAATCGTGGACGAGGATGTCCTCCTCCCGGACTCCCCCTTCGCCAATTGTCACCACCTTGAGCCCCATCCCGTCGAGAACGAGACCCTTGTCGCGGTTCTTTCCGAAAATCATCCTCTCACCGTCCCGAAGCACAATCGTGCGGTCCTCGCGGGTTTCGCGGTCAGTGAGGGCTGAATGCGCTCCGTTATTGAAAATCACGCAGTTGGTGAGCATCTCCATCACAGAGCAGCCGTCGTGGCGCGCCGCCTCGGTCATAATCTCCTCCGAGAGCTTCACATCCACATCGAGACTCCTCGCGAAGAAAGTCCCCTTTGCCCCCAGGACAAGCGAGCCGGGGTTGAACGGCGGCTCCACAGTGCCGTAGGGCGAGGTTTTGGTGATTGCGCCGAACTTCGAGGTCGGGGAATACTGTCCCTTCGTGAGCCCGTAAATCTGGTTGTTGAAAAGGATTATGTTGATGTCGATATTCCTTCTGATGGCGTGGATGAAGTGGTTGCCGCCGATTGCGAGCGCATCTCCGTCCCCGCAGGCCTGCCAGACCGTGAGGTCCGGATTGGCGACCTTTATGCCGGTGGAAATCGCCGTCGCGCGGCCGTGGATGGAGTGGAATCCGTAGGTGTTCATATAATAAGGAAGCCTCGACGAGCAGCCGATGCCGGAAACCACCACATATCTTTCCTTGCCGTAGCCGAGAATTTCGGTTACATCCGGGAGGGCTTTCTGGAGCGCCGCGAGAACTGCGTGGTCTCCGCAGCCGGGGCACCAGCGGACCTCCTGGTCAGACTTGAACTCTTTAAAAGTATATCTTGGCATAGTGTGTTATTCTAATTGTTTTTTGACTGCATCAACGATTTCGTGGACAAGGAACGGCTGACCCTGCACCTTGTTGCACTGAGCGTAGGAAAATTGAGGCAACTGAGCGCGGAGCCATCCTGCGAAATGTCCGCTGTTAAGTTCGCAGACAAGGATTTTCCCAAAGCGGGAGAAAACCTCGCGGGTGTTGCGCGGAAGCGGGCAGATGTAGTCGAAATGGGCGAAACTTACCCTGCCGCGAAGAGGGCTTCCTTCAGCGGAAAGCTCATCGAAAGCCGACTCGAGGTGCCCGTAGGTGCCTCCCCAGCCCACAAGAAGGAGTTCCCCGCTCTCGGGTCCCTCAACTTTGAGCTCCGGGATGTAGTTTGCCACCCTGCGGACCTTCTCCGCCCTTTCCCAGACCATTTTCTGGTGGTTCTCAGGGTCGGAGCTGAGCACGCCGGCGGTGTTTTTCTCCAGTCCGCCCACCCTGTGTTCAAACCCTGCCATTCCGGGAACGGCCCATTTGCGGGCGAAAGTCTGAGTGTCGCGCTCGAACGGAGAATATGGTAGGTCGCTCGGTTTTACAAAAGGAGGAATGATGGCAGGATAGTCCTTCATCGCCGGGATTTTCCACGGCTCGGAGCCGTTTCCAAGGAACCCCTCGCTAAGAAGAACCACCGGAGTCATATGCTCCACGGCAATCTTCGCTGCATTGAACGCGGCGTCGAAGCAGTCCGCCGGAGAATGGGCCGCCATCACCACGAGAGGGCACTCGCCGTTGCGTCCGTAAAGGACCTGATTGAGGTCGGTCTGCTCGGTTTTGGTCGGGATGCCGGTTGAAGGGCCCGCCCTCTGCACGTCAACGACAACAAGTGGAAGTTCCGTCATCACGGCAAGCCCCAGCGCCTCGCTCTTCAGAGAAAGGCCCGGGCCGGAAGTCGTCGTAACGGCAAGCGAACCCGCGAAAGCTGCGCCGATTGCGGTGCAGATGCCTGCAATCTCGTCCTCGGCCTGAACGGTCTTCACGCCAAGGCTCTTGTACAGAGCGAGTTCCTCAAGGATGGCGGTTGCCGGGGTAATCGGGTAGGAGCCGCAGAAAAGCGGAAGTCCGCTCTTTTCAGAGGCCGCCATAAGGCCCCACGCGACGGCCTGGTTGCCGGTTATGTTTCTGTATTTTCCCTTTTCAAGCTTCGCCGGACTGACGCTGTAGGTGTTGGCGATTGCCTGGATGTTCGCGGCGTAGTTGAAGCCGTCGAAAAGCACCTTGCGGTTCGGCGCGATGAGCTCGGGATGTTTCTTCGAGAATTTCTGCTCAAGGTAGGAGTAGATGTAGTCCAGCGGACGGCCGTAGATGAAGCAGGCCATTCCGAGGGCGAACATATTCTTGCATTTGTTGATGCTCTTAAAGTCAAGGCCGCTGTCACGGAGGCTTTCCTGAGTCAGGTGCGTAATGGGCGCAGCCACTATTGTCCTGTCCTCGAGGTGCATCTCGTCGATGGGGTCATCGCTCTTGAAACCGGCCTTGCGGATGTCCTCTTCGGTGAAAGTGTCGGTGTCAAGAATGACCATAGCCGTTCTCTTGCACCACTTCGCATTGGAGCGCAGGGCCGCAGGGTTCATCGCCACGAGAAGGTCGCAGTAGTCGCCCGGGGTGAGGACCCTGGTGCTTCCGATGTGCACTTGAAAACCGGAAACGCCCGCCACGAGTCCGTGAGGGGCGCGTATCTCCGCCGGATAGTCCGGGAATGTGGACAGGGAGTTCCCCAGGCAGGCTGAGGTGTTTGCAAAAAGAGACCCGGTGAGTTGCATTCCATCACCCGAGTCTCCTGCAAATCTAATGACAACATCTTTAGTATCAATTACTTTATGTTGCATAGATACAAAATATTTATTCAGTTGTAGTTTAGTGTTACTAATTCGGGGGAGAAAAACCCCGATAAATTTCCATAACGCAGGAATTTAAGAGAGAGATGGAGTGCAAGGCTCGCGACGAAGTCGAAACCGGAGCAACCTGAGGGTTGTGAGGATTTCGAAGAGGAGCACAACGCAGCAATCCGCTCTCTATTAAATTACTGCTGCTGCTGTTGCTGCGCTGCAGCCTTAGCCTGCAACTCCTCCTGCAGCGAAGCCAGCGTACGTCCCTCTGGGATGCCAAGCACGGTGCGGAGCTCCGGAGTGAGGTCGAGGTTCTGCTTAGGGTCGATGTAGAGCGCTGAATTGACGTCGAACACCATTGAAAGGCCCTTAGCCTTAGCCATAGCCTGGATGGCCTCGTTCACCTTCTGGTAGATAGGAGCCTGAAGGCTCTGCTGCATCTGCTGAAGGTCCTGGTTTGCTGACTGCTCGAACTCCTGGATGCGGTTTCCGATCTCGGAAAGTTCCTTCTGCTTGCTCTCCTTGATTGCGGCGGTCCAGGTGGCCTGCTTCTGCTGGAAGGTCTGAGCCTTGGTCTGGTACTCCTCAATCATTGCCTGGTAGGTCTCGTAGGTCTCTTTCTGGGCCTCGTCGAGCTGGGTGCGGACAGTGTCCATCGCCGGCATAAGCTGGATGAGCTCGGTGGTGTTAACATAACCCGTAAGCGGGGTCTGGGCAAAGGCGGCGGCAGCGAAAAGCGATGCTGCGGCAACCATAATCATTTTCTTCATATTTATCTTAAATTTTAATTTCAATCAAAGCCCGCGTGAGCGGATATTTCTAACAAATATAAGTATTATTTATTTAAGTTTCGCACAAAAACGGTGGCAAACGGCCTCTGCTGAGCAATAAGCGTTCCTTTCGGCCTAGAACTGCTGTCCGATCACGAAGTGGAACTGGCTCTTTCCGTTCACGCTGTCGTCGAATCCATATCCCCAGTCAACTCCGAGAAGTCCGATCATCGGGAGGTAAACCCTCACGCCCACACCTGCGGAACGCTTGATCTGGAACGGGTTGAAGTCCCTGATGTCCGCCCAGCAGTTACCGCCTTCGAGGAAGAGAAGGGCGTAGATTGTGGACTGCGGCTGAAGAATCACAGGGTAGCGGAGCTCGACGGTGAACTTGTCATAGACGTTGCCGGCGTAGTAGTTTCCGGAAGTGTTGTACTGCGAAGTGCTCGTCGGGGTGAGAGAGTAGTTCTCATATCCGCGGAGCGAAATGATGTCGGAGCCGTAGGTGTCGTAGCCGGACATACCGTCACCTCCCACACGGAAGCCCTCGAACGGAGAGAATCCCCAGTTTCGGTTGTAGTAGCCGAGGAATCCGAACTGAGCCCTGGTCATAAGGACGAGGTCGCCCACGAGCTTGGTGTAGATGGCGCCCTTGAACTGCCATTTGTGGTACTCGATCCACTTGTAGCGGTCCTCCGAAGACTGGAGGCTGTAGTCGATGTCACGAGGATTGGCCTTGTAGGTCGGATTTCCGTTGTCATCCAGAACTCCGTAATCCTTGTGCCTCAGGAGGGAATAAGGCGGAGTGAGCTGGAGGGAGAGGGTGAAGTCCGAACCCTGACGAGGGTAAATCTGCTGGTCGGTGGAATTTCTCGACAGACTGATCATATAGCTCAGGTTGTGGGAAATACCGGTATTGAACAGGAAGTTGTACTGCCAGTCCTGGAGTTTGTATGTCTGCCAGCTGAGCTGGTGGTAGAGGACGAAGTAGTTGTCAGGCCATTTCAACCTTGAACCCAGTCCCGCTGCGAAACCGTACACCTCCATATACTGGTCGTTGTTCAGGATGTTGAACGCGAGGTAGGAGTTGGTCTGGCGCGTGTAGTAGAGCGAGAGGTTGAGCGAAGTCGGCTTCTTGCCGAAGAGCCACGGCTCCGAGAAGCTTGCCGAGAGGGAGGTGTAGTAGGTACCGTTGGTCTGGAAACGGAACGCGAGGTTCTGGGCGTCTCCGAGCGGAACCGGTCTCCAGGCCGTCTTGTCGAAGAACCGGCGGGTGGAGAAGTTGTTGAAGCTTACGCCGACAGTGGCGACGAAGGTGTTGCCGCCCCATCCTCCGGAGAGTTCCAGCTGGCTGGAAGGCTTCTCGGTCACATTGTATATGATGTCCACCGTGTTGTCCAGCTGGTTAGGGATGATTGAATATCCCTTGCTGGCGTCGGTGATGGCCTCAGGGTCGAACTGGCCCATGGAGGCGATTTCTCGGATTGAACGTTCGAAGTCGCTCTGGCTGAAAAGGTAGCCCGGGCGGGTGAAGACCTGACGGCGCACAACCCTTTCGTTGGTGAGGTCGTTGCCGTTGATTATGATGTTGTTGAGAGTGGCCTGCTTGCCCTCGACGACCCTCATTTCCACGTCAACGGAGTCCCCGACCACATTCAGCTCCACAGGCTGGAGGTTGAAGAACAGGTAGCCGTTGTCGCGGTAGAGCTTGGAAACGTCGTACTCGTTCTGCTTTCCGCCTCCGAAGAGCCTCTTCTGCATAGTCACGACATCATAGACGTCGCCCTTCTTGATCTGGAGAATCTCGTTCAGGGCTTCGGTAGGATAGACAGAGTTTCCCGTCCAGGTGATGTTGCGGAAGTAGTATTTCTGGCCCTGGTCAATCTTGAGGTCGATTTCAAGCTTGCCCGGCTCCACGAAATAGACCGTGTCGCTCAGAAGCCTTGCGTCGCGGTAGCCCGCCTCGTTGAAGGCCTCGATGAGGCTTTTCTTGTCGTTCTTGTATTCTGTTTCGTTGAATTTCTTGGATTTGAAGAAGTTCTGGAGCCTCTTGTCGCGGGTCTTCTTCATAGACTTGACGAGTTTGGACTCCTTCACCGCGTAGGTGCCGCCGAAGTCGATTTTCTTGATGCGGACCTTCTCGCGGCGGTTGATTGCGAAATTGACTCTGATTGCGCCCTTTACGAGGGTATCCCTTTTTGTCTGGATATTGACCTCGGCGTTGTTGTAGCCCTTTTCGTTATAGTAGCGTTTGATGATGTCGGTGGAAGTTTTGGCCACATAGTCGGAGAACACGCCTCCCTGCTTGAGGTTGAGCCTCTCCTTGAGGTCCTTCTGATCGCCGTTCTTGATGCCGGAGAATGTCCAGCGCGAAACCCTCGGACGCTCGGTGATGCTGATTTTGAAAAATGCGGTGTCGCGGCTCGGGCAAAGGGAGTCAATCGCAACGCTCACATCCTCGAAGAACCTTCTCTGCCACATTTTGTCAATGAGAAGAGAGAAGAAGTCGCTCGGTACGGTGACTTCCATTCCCTCTCTGAGGCCGCTCAGCTGCACGATCTGGTCTTCACTCACATAGTTGTTTCCCTCGACGGAAACGCCTCCCACCACATATTTCTTAGGATTGCCGTAATCCACCGTCACCCCTTCCTGAGCATACGAGAGGACGCAGGAGAGCGAAAGCAGAAAAAACAGGCAGAAAAAAATCCTTATTTTCATCATCAATTCAAAAAAGTACGAATTTGCAAATATATAACTTTTATTTCACTTTGCCATAGCGGCGGTCGCGTTTTGCATACTTTTGGAGCGCCTCCCTGAACTCTTTTTTGCGGAAATCCGGCCAGAGAGTGTCGACAAAAAGGAACTCGGAGTATGCGGCCTGCCAGAGCAGGTAGTTGCTAAGGCGCGTCTCCCCGGATGTTCTGATTATAAGGTCCGGATCCGGCACGCCGGCGGTGACAAGATAGGAGTCAAAAAGGGACATATCCCCTTCCTGAACCTTCCGGAGGCCTTCCGGCGAAGATGCTGCCTCAAGAGCCATTTTCCGCGCGGCCTGGAATATGTCCCATTTGCCGGAGTAGCTGAGGAAGATTATAAGGGTAAGATTCCCATTGTCACGGGTTTTCTCCATACAGCTGTCTATCACCGAGTTGAGCTCCGCCGAAATCCTCTCCCTGTTCCCGAGCACCACGAAGCGCACCCCGTTTTTCATAAAGGTGGGAAGCTCGTTCTCCATACATCTGAGCATCAGGGACATAAGCCCCTGCACCTCCTCGGACGGACGGTTCCAGTTTTCTTCGGAAAAGGCATAGAGCGAGAGGTATTTCACCCCGTCCTCCACGCAGGCTTCGGTGACGGCACGGACAGACTCCACGCCCTCGAAATGCCCCTGAAGGCGTTCTTTGCCCCTTTCTTTTGCCCACCTGCCGTTTCCGTCCATAATGATGGACACGTGTACGGGGACCTTGTTCTCTTCTTCCATATTTAGATAAAAGACCTTATTAGATAAAAGACCTTGCTGAATTATAGACCTTGTTGATTATAGACTTAGTAAGACAAACTCACCGTCTGAAGGTTTAGTGACTGTTGCGGACATCCTCCCCCCAGAACAACTTGCTTGTGAGCGCATTTATGAAATGGGAATTGCGAAGCCGAGCCCGTTTAAGCGAAAACTGTGCCACCTCCACCCGCACGGTCGAGGCCGCCGGGATCTCGCAGGTCTGGTTATCGGCACTGAGAACAAGACGGGAGTCGCGGGACCGGAAGCCAAGGTCGAGGGATGAATTGCCGGGGATTATGAGCGGGCGCACATTGAGGTTGTGCGGCGCGATAGGGGTCACGAGCAGCACGCCCGTCCCCGGGAAAGCAATCGGACCGCCGGCGCTGAGGGAATATGCAGTGGACCCGAGAGAGGTCGCAACTATCAGTCCGTCAGCCCAATAGGTCGGAAGGTCGAAGCCGTTGATCCTCACATCCACTCCGAGCATCGCCGCCCCGAGCCTGTGCACAGAAATCTCGTTCAGCGCAAGATACTCCGTCTCGGCGCCATCCGGCGAAGTCGCCTTCAGGGAAAGCATCGCGTTCTCCTCCACCTTGTAGTCCCCGCTCAGGATGGCCTCGGCCACATCCTCCGGGCGGTTTTCGGAAAGGAAGCCGAGCCGGCCCATATTCGCTCCGAGAACAGGGATGCCGCGAGGAGAGGCAAGACGGGCCGCGGAAAGGAAAGTGCCGTCGCCTCCTAGACTCACCACAAGGTCGATGTCCCGGGAAGCCAGCCCGGAAAAGTCCTCAGCCCCCTCGGGGGAAGAGGGTGGAAGCTGTACTCCTGCGCTCACATAAACCGGAAGGGTCTCAACCCCTGCCTCCGAGAGCTTTCTCACCAGAGAGGAACCGGCCTCTGAAGCGATGAGTTCGGGATTTCTATAAAATATCGCTATCATAAGTTCGCATTTTCATTCGGGAGCACCGGCGGTGCATATATGAGTGCACACCGAGATGCAAGGCTACAAAATTAGGAATAATTTACCTTAATTGAACAATATTGCATATTTTTGCGGTTTCAATTTCCTCCCGCCCCGAGCGAATCGGGAAAAGGAGAGGCAAAACAAAAGAAACAGATATGGCAACAAGACTTAGCGTAAACATAAACAAGATAGCCACAATCCGCAATGCCCGCGGAGGCAATATGCCGGATGTGGAAAAAGCGGCAGTTGACTGCGAAAACTTTGGAGCTGAGGGAATTACGGTGCATCCGAGGCCGGACGAAAGGCATATCCGCTACTGTGACGTGCGGCAGATTAAGCCCCTGCTGCGCACCGAACTCAACATCGAAGGCAACCCCATTCCCTCGTTCATTTCCCTCGTGAAGGAAGTGCACCCTTCTCAGGTGACCCTCGTTCCGGACGCCCCGGATGCCCTGACATCCAATGCCGGATGGAACACTCTCGCAAACAGGGATTTTCTCACCGAAATATGCCACACATTCAAGGCTGAAGGCATCAGAGTCTCGATTTTCGTGGACCCGGACCCCGAGATGGTGGAAGGGGCCGCAAAATGCGGATGCGACAGGGTGGAGCTCTACACTGCGGGCTATGCAGAGGAGTTCCCACGGGACCCCGAAAAGGCCATAGCGCCTTATCTTGCAGCTGCCCGGAAAGCCCGTGAATGTGGCCTCGGGCTTAATGCAGGGCACGATTTGAACCTGGATAACCTCCGCTATTTCGTCACCGTGATTCCCTGGACCGACGAAGTTTCAATCGGGCACGCCCTCATCTGCGACGCGCTCTATCTCGGACTCGAAAAAACCGTAAAGGCCTATCTTGACTGCCTAAGGTAGCCTTCAGATTCAGACACAAAGGGAGATTAACAACTCAAGTTTCGCTGCGAAACTCGGATTTATGGTTTTCAAGAATTGGAATAAGAAAAAATTACCTATATTTGTGAGTTTTCTGCCCATTGGGGCCAAATGGAAAAATATAAACAACTAATATCAAATGAAAAAAATCGACATCATTACACTGACAATCAGTGTTGTAGCACTTGCCGCAGCCATCGTGTTCGGCGTTTTGTTCTTCACTCTCGGCAAATCTGACAAGAATGAGGAAGCCACTCAGACAGAGGAAGTTTCACACGCAGGAGAGATTGTCTATGTGCAGCTCGACAGGATTCTTCAGGAGTACGATATGGCCAACGACAAGCGTTCGGTCGTAGAGACCAAGGCCCAGAACATCCAGGCTGAAGTAACCCGCAGGGGCAAGAAGCTCGAAAAGGACATCAACGATTTCCAGGATAAGGTTCAGAAGGGACTTATGACCCGCTCCGTTGCCGAAGTTCAGCAGCAGAAGCTCCAGAAGGCGCAGGACGACTTCAATCTCTACGCCCAGCAGAAGCAGGCCGAGATTCAGGAGGAGCAGATAGTTATGATGAACCAGCTCGCCGACGCCATCAAGACCTGGCTCGACACCTACAACGAGACTATGGGCTACGCTATGATTCTCACCAATCAGGGCGGCGCTCCTGTCATCACAGCCGACTCCACCCTCGACATCACCGACGCCGTGATTGCCGGGCTCAACGAGGAATATGTTGCAACCAAAAGCAAGAAATAATTGAAAATAGCGCTGCTGTCCTGTTTCTACCCTTATCGAGGAGGGATTTCTCAGTTCAACGCCTGCCTATTTGAAGAACTGGGCAAGACTCACGATGTCAAGGCGTTCAACTTTTCGAGGCAATACCCTTCCATTCTTTTCCCGGGAAAGAGACAGACAGTGACTCCGGATGACGAGGCCGTGCCGGTGCAGAGTGAATCTGTACTCGACACGGTCAATCCGTTTTCATACATCACCACCGCCAGGGCCATCCGCAAGTGGGACCCGGATGTGCTGATTGTACGCTATTGGATGTCGTTTTTCGGCCCGGCGCTGGGCTATGTGTGCAGGCATCAGAAGCCACACTGCAAAGTTGTCGGCATTCTGGACAATGTGGTTCCGCACGAACAGAGGTTTTTCGACACTCCGCTCACGAAATATTTCCTGAGCGGCTGCCAGGGGTATGTAACCCTCTGCGAGGCTGTTTCAAAGGACCTTCTCCGTCTGAAACCGGACGCCCGGTTCACAGTAATCCCCCATCCGCTCTATTCCCATTTCGGAAAGGCGCTCCCGCGCTCTGAGGCGGAAAAGTCTCTCGGGCTCGCCCCCGGAAAGCGCAACATTCTCTTTTTCGGGCTCATCCGCGCCTACAAGGGGCTGGACATCCTGCTGGAGGCATTCAGCGGCCTTCCCGACGGGTATCAGCTCATCGTCGCCGGGGAGCCGTACGGAGGATTTGAGAAATATCAGAAGATTATCGACGGGATGACCCCCGAGAAAAAGGCCTCTGTTTTCACCGACCTTCGCTACATCCGCGACTCGGAGGTGAAACGCTATTTTTCCGCCGCCGACCTCACGGTTCTCCCCTACCGGAGCGCCACCCAGAGCGGCATAAGCTCGATTTCCTACCATTTCGAAGTGCCGATGATAGTAACGGACACGGGGGGCCTCAAGGAGACCATTGGAGAGAGGGGAACCGGAATTGTCGCCCAAGAGGCAACGCCCGAGTGCATCCGGAAGGAGATTGAAAGATATTTTGCCTCTCCGGAGCTAAGGGAAGGCTTCATCGAGGCAATCCGCAGAGAAAAGCAGAGACTCAGCTGGGGAGAGTTCGCCCTCAAACTCACCTCTTTTATAGACTCGCTATAGAAAATTGCGGGGACCCACCAAGCCCCCGGCGCCACATAAATTATTGACCTACAAGTTATTTTACAATGGATATGAAGCATCATTTTTCACGGATATTGACTCTTACCGCTCTCTGCCTTCTGCTTGGGGCGGGGGCAGGCACCGAACTTTTCGCTCAGAACAATGGCTACACACAGGTGCCGGTGGAAGTTTCCAAGGAAAAAGTGAAGGTTGGCGGAAAACTGTGCTACTCCCACGTGGTGCAGGAGCGCCAGACCCTCTACTCCATCAGCAAGGCCTACGGAGTGGCGATTGAGGACATCTACCGCTTCAATCCTGGGCTCAAGGAAAAGGGGCTTCAGAAAAACGCCATAATCGTGATTCCTTCCCCGGAGGCTCTCAGCGGGAAGGCGGCAAAGGGCGGAAAGAAGTCAGAGGAGGCTAAAGTTTCCGATGACAAGGCTAAGGCGAAGTCGGAGGAAACCGCCGCGGCGGAGAGCGCAGAGCCTGTCAAGGACGCCAAGATTCACAGTGTCAAGTGGTTCGAGACTCTTGAGACCATAGCCGCGAAATACGATGTCACTCCCGACGACATCATTCGCGCGAACTCCCTTCAGAGCACCACGCTGAAGTCCAAGCAGCAGCTCATAATCCCTACCAAGGCCCAGAGCGCCCAGTGGCAGAAGGAGCGTGAACTCGCCGAGGCCAAGGCCGCAAGGGAAGCTGCGGAGAAGGCCGCAGAAAAGGCCGCCCGCGAGCAGAGGGCCGATGCAGAAGCTTCAGCGCAGAAAGCCGCCGAGCAGGAATATTTCTCCGCAGACAACTCAATCGTGGAGAATGCTTCCAACTCTGACAATCAGCAGACTGTCGAAAACAACGCCCCTAAGGACAAAGTCAGCATAGCCCTTATGCTTCCGTTCAAGTCAAGGGATGAGAAACCGAGCTCTTCGGCGATGGATTTCTACTGCGGAGCGCTTCTCGCCTCAAGGACTCTCGGGAACGAGGGGCTGAACCTCAATGTGGATGTGTATGACGTGGCCGACACTGACTACCCTATCACGAAGGAGGCTGTCTCAGGGGACGATTTCGTCATAGGGCCGCTTGCGCCTGCCGACATAGAGAAAGTTTACGGCATCATCGGAGAGGACAAGCCGCTCATCTCGCCGCTCGACCCTAAAGCGGCCTCTCTCGCCACCCGCTACCCCAAGCTGATTCAGGTTCCGACTCCGCACGACCTTCAGTACGCCGACCTCGTCCAGTGGCTCAGCGAAGAGACCGCTGACGGAGACCGCACGGTGCTCATCCGCGAAAAAGGCGGCAAGGAAAGCGAAGCGATGAACAGCCTGATTTCAATGCTCGATCTCACCGGAGTGAAATACACCACAATAAGTTACAGCATTCTCGAAGGCCGCGACATTCTCGAAAGTCTGAAAGCGCAGACGGTGGAGAGCAAGGCTGGCGAAAAAGGAAAGCTCAGAAAGGGAGAGAAAGACCCGGTCAACCGCTTTGTAATCGCTTCAGAGAGCGAGGCGTTCGTCAGCGATGCGTTCAGAAACATAGGGCTCCTTAAAAGGGAGAACCGCAATGTGGAAATTTTCTGCCACTCGAAGGTGAGGGGCTACGACATAGAGGTGGAGAGCCTGCACAACAACGACCTCCACATAAGTCTCGCCTACTACATTGACTACAACTCTCCGGAGGTAATCCGTTTCGTGAAGCAGTACCGCGCGCTCTTCAAGACCGAGCCGACCCAGTTCAGCTTCCAGGGCTACGACATCGTTCTCTATTTCGCACGGCTCTGCGCCGAGAATGGTGACGGCTGGCTCCGCGCAATCGGCACCGCTCCTAAGTCGATGCTTCAGACCCGCTTCGATTTCCGCGACGGCTCCCGCATCAACGAGGGCGTCCGCCGCATTGAATATGTTGACGACTA
>CAYNDY010000035.1:12977-14595 GCA_964396105.1 uncultured Muribaculaceae bacterium | reverse complement strand
TTTTTTTGCGCCCGAATGGATGTGGAAATATAAACAATTAATTACATATCAATATGTTAAAGGTAAATATGGGAGGCTGCAGCTCCTTTGTTAAAGATGCAGAAGTAAAGGAATATACTCTCAAGGCTCTTGACGCGCTCAAAGTGCTTGAGGATGAGAGCGGAGCGGGAAACGACTTCCTCGGCTGGAAACATCTTCCTTCCCAGACTCCTGAGTCGCTCATCGCCGAGTGCGAGGCAATCCGTGACGACTGGAAGGGCCGCGGGGTGGATCTTGTAGTTGTAATCGGCATCGGCGGGTCCTATCTCGGTGCAAAATGCGCTCTTGAGGCTCTTTCACACACTTTTGCAAAGCAGCTTTCCTCAAAGGGAGCGGCTCCTGAGATTGTTTTCGCAGGAAACAACCTTTCAGAGGAGTACATCAGCGAGCTTATGGACCTCGTAGCCGAGAGGAATGTCGCTACGGTCGTAATCTCAAAGTCAGGCACAACCACAGAGCCGGCTGTCGCTTTCCGCATCATCAAGCAGTACATCGAGAACAAATACGGCAAGGCTGAGGCTGCCGCAAGGATTGTTGCGGTCACCGATGCAAAACGCGGCGCGCTCAAGTCCCTCTCAACTCAGGAGGGCTACAGGACATTCGTCATCGAGGACAATGTCGGAGGCCGTTTCTCAGTCCTCACTCCGGTGGGCATCCTGCCGATAGTTCTCGCAGGCTTCGACATCCGTGCAATGCTCAAGGGAGCGGCCGAGATGGAAAAGGCTTGCGCAGTCGCTTCAGAGGAAAATCCTGCGGTGCAGTACGCTGCAATGAGGAATCTTCTCTACTCAAAGCACGGCAAGGCTGTGGAGATTCTCGTTTCCTTCAACCCTAAGCTCCAGTATCTCGGAGAGTGGTGGAAGCAGCTTTACGGCGAGTCAGAGGGCAAGGACGGCAAGGGAATTTTCCCTGCATCCGTGAACTTCACCACCGACCTCCACTCAATGGGACAGTATATCCAGGACGGCGTGAGGATGCTGATGGAGACCGTCGTCACCGTTGAGAAGGCTCAGAGGAAGGTCGTAATCGAGAGCGATCCTCAGAACCTCGACGGACTCAACTTCCTCAGCGGCAAGAGGGTGGAGGAGTGCAACGCTATGGCGGAGCTCGGAACCAAACTCGCGCACATCGACGGCGGCGTGCCTCAGCTTGGAGTCAGCATCGAGAAGATTGACGAGTACAACCTCGGCGAGATTTTCTACTTCTTCGAGAAGGCCTGCGGAATTTCAGCCTACATTCTCGGCGTGAATCCGTTCAACCAGCCGGGCGTTGAGGCTTACAAGAAGAATATGTTCGCGCTGCTGAACAAGCCTGGATATGAGGCTCAGGGCGAGGCTCTGCGCGCCAGGCTTAAATAATGAGCGGATTAAATTGAGGAGCGGATTGCGGAGCCACACTCTGCATTCCACTCCTTTTTAACTTTTAAAAGACCCAAATATGGCAAAGCAATTATACCCGCTGAAATTCAT
Organism: uncultured Muribaculaceae bacterium; assembly: GCA_964396105.1. GTDB lineage: Bacteria > Bacteroidota > Bacteroidia > Bacteroidales > UBA932 > Cryptobacteroides. The sequence goes on along the minus strand of CAYNDY010000035.1, from coordinate 13,087 downwards.
CCCTATCGCCTCCAAGAGAGTCTGGGGCGGAAATGCCCTCATTAAGACCCTCGGAAAGGACTTTGTCGAGGCTGACGAGGATGGGAACGAGGTTCATCTGGGAGAGGACG
>CAYNDY010000035.1:2819-12877 GCA_964396105.1 uncultured Muribaculaceae bacterium | reverse complement strand
AAGGACTTTGTCGAGGCTGACGAGGATGGGAACGAGGTTCATCTGGGAGAGGACGAGCTCATCGGCGAAAGCTGGGAACTCGCCGATATGGGCGAGCAGGACTCCGTGGTGAGCGAAGGCTGGCTCGCCGGCAACACAATCTCCGACCTGATGGAGACCTATTTCGACCGCATTAGCGGAGACGCCGCCTACGCGTGGTTCGGAAGGCAGTTCCCGCTGCTGATAAAGTTTCTGGACATCCACCAGAAACTCTCCGTTCAGGTCCATCCCAACGACGAGGTGGCAGCCCAGAGGTATGACTCTCTCGGAAAGGCCGAAATCTGGTATATCCTTGATTCAAAGCCTGATGCGAAGGTCTATATGGGATTCAAGAAGGAGACTTCGGCGAGCGAGTTCTACGCAGCCTGCAAGGCCGGCACAGCCCACGAGCTTCTGAATGTGATCCACCCCAGGAAGGGCGACGCCATTTTCATAACCCCGGGCACGGTTCACGCTGCCGAGGGCGGCATCCTCGTAGCCGAGATTCAGGAGTCTTCGGATATGACTTTCCGTCTCTATGACTGGGGCAGGGAGAATAATCCTGCGACAGCCCGCAAGATGCACCTTGAGGAGGCGATTGACCTCATCAACTACGGTCAGTATGATCCTTCTCTCTACCATCCTGCGGAGAGCCTTGACCCGACTGCGGTGAACAACCTTCTGGTGCAGTGCCCGCAGTTCACGGTGAACAAGCTGAATCTTCATTCGGCCCTGCGTCTCAGCCCGGAGCAGTTCGGAAGCTACATCGTGTATGTGTGCGTGAGCGGCGCGGCGGCAATCAATGTCCCTAAGGCACCGGTCACTGACGACAGCAAGGCGGCTCTCGCTTTCGGCACTGACGCGATGGACATCTACACCGTTCGCAAGGGCGAGACTATCCTCGTTCCTGCCGATATGCCTGATTTCTACCTTGTTCCGACCCTGCCGGACACCGTCCTCCTTGAGGCGACCGACGGAGTGAGGGAGGATGTGGACGAGTATATCGACCCCGCTGCAGCACCGACTCTCCCCGGTGAAGACGAGTAATTTGAAAGTAAAATCTAAAAGTATCTCTGAGTCGCCGGTCTGGTATAAAAAGATGCAGTGCAAGGCTCGCGACGAAGCTAAAACCGCAGCAACCTAAGGGTTGTGAGGATTTTAGCAAGGAGTTGGGCGCAGCAATGCGCTTTTTAGGACAGACCGGTATGGAGGAAATCAGGATAGATAAGTACCTTTGGGCAATCCGCGCCTACAAAACCCGCACGGAAGCGACCGACGCCTGCAACGGAGGCAAAATCCGTCTGAACGGTGCCGACGTCAAGCCCTCGAAGGGGGTGAAGGTGGGCGATGAAATCGTTGTCCGCAAAGGTCCGGTGACCTACACCTACAGGGTGAAAGCCCTCGCCGACAAGCGTCAGGGCGCGAAAACCGTCCCGGACTATGCTGAAAATCTCACTCCGCAGTCCGAACTTGACAAGCTCCACGCCCCCGTGGAAACCTTCTTCCTGAAAAGGGACCCGGGAACGGGCCGTCCGACCAAAAAGGACCGCCGCCAGATGGAAAGGCTGTGGGACGCGCTGGACGAGGACTGAGATGGATTTGCTGGTTATGATGGCCGAGGACTTAGATCCGAGGCTGAAAATATTTCTTCGAATTTGATGGGATTGTCGGAAGACAATCCTATTTTTGTAGTATATATTTTTGTGAAAAAAACTTGCTTGTGCAGTGGTTTTGCTCAAGCGGAAACTATCTTTGCACAAAATAAAGTTTGGATACTTTAGAAACAACTTAAGTCAGAACTTGCGTAAAAATTGAATTTATATTGCCTATGACTCCCTTCTTGAAACAGGTAGCAGATTATTATTTCCCGCTTGAGGATTTTTCCTCTCGGGTCTTCGTCTTCCCGAACCGCCGTTCTTCGGCCTTTTTCAGAAAGGCCGTCTGCGAGTGCGCGGCCCGCTCCGGATGTGCTGCGCTTCTTCCCGAGTGCACAACGATCGGTGACCTCTTCGCCTCCCTCAGCTCCGTCCGTCTTGCCGACAGAATCCCCCTTCTGGTGAGGCTCTACGAGGTGTATTCCGGGATTTACGCGAGGATGGGGAAGAGTGTGGAGAGCCTTGACGAGTTCATCTGCTGGGGCGATGTGCTACTTTCTGACTTCAACGATGTGGACAAGTACCTTGTGGACCCAAGGCAGATTTTCACCAATGTCGCCGACCTGAAAAACATAGAGGACGACTTTAGCTATCTCTCTGAAAACCAGAGGAAAGCAATCGAGGAGTTTGTCCGCAACTTCGTCCCTCTGAACTCTTCCGAGGACGGCTCCCAGGGTTCCAGACGCTATTCCCGCGACGGGAAGGAACTGGAAATCAAGGCCTCGTTCCTTAAAATCTGGAACATCCTGCTTGAACTTTACACCACCTTCAATTCTTCGCTCCGCGCCGACTCGCTGGGCTACGAGGGAATGATTTACAGGGAAGTAGCCTCGCTGGACGAGGGGGTGAGGGAGAGACTCGGAGACAAAAAATATGTATTCGTGGGTCTTAACGCTCTGAACGAGTGCGAGAAAGCCCTGATGAACCACCTTCGCGACGCCCGTCAGGCTGAGTTCTGCTGGGACTGGTCGAGCGAGTGGATCCGCGACCCGCAGAACCGCTCCTCCCACTTTATGGAGCAGAACGTGAAGGCCTATCCTAACAGGGATTTTCGCCCGGACAGGGGGGCGGAGGGACTCGCCGCCCCGAAATTCAATCTTGTCAGCGTTCCTTCGTCTGTGGGGCAGGCGAAGCAGCTTCCGTTCATCCTTAATAAACTTGGACTCACCAAGGCGAAGAGGGAATCGGAGCCGGAGCTCTCAGTGGAGACCCTGACGGCGGATGAGGCAAAACCTGCAACGCCGGATCTTATCGAGACCGCGATTGTCCTTCCTGACGAAAAAATGCTTCTGCCGGTGCTGAACTCCATCCCGACGGAAATAGGTGAGATTAACATCACGATGGGCTACCCTCTCTCCGGCAGCGAACTCTGCGCCCTGATGAGGCTTCTGGGGGCGGCGCAGGCAAATACCATCACAAAGGACGGCAAGACCTATTTCTACCACCGTCCGGTTCGCAGCGCAATGAGCAGCGGAATTTTCCGCACCATCGCCTCCGAGGCCGACCGAAAGGTCTGCTCCGAAATCCTTAAAAGCAAGTACAGCTACATCTGCTCCGAGGATTTCGCCTCTTCCCCGCTTCTTTCCCGCTGGTTCACTCCGCTTGGAATAGACTTCAAGCAGCCCTCCTCTGAGGCCGTATCGCGCCTTGCCGACTACCAGAAGGATGTCCTGAGTTCAATCGGAGCGGCGCTTGCCCCCGAGGCCGCCGCTTTCAGGGATTCTTTCCGCAGGGGCGGCAGCTGGTGCCCGGAGGACGGTAAGACCCGTGAAGAGGAAAGCCGAGCCTGCCTTGACGCAAGTTTTGCAAAAAGCTACTTCACCGCGGTCCAGCAGCTTCAGGCTCTCCGCCTTGAAATCCGCCCTTCCACCTACCTCCGCCTTCTGGACTGTCTCCTGGGGTCTGTCGCAGTCCCGTTCAACGGCGAGCCTCTCAAGGGACTTCAGATTATGGGACCGCTGGAAACGAGGGCGCTGGATTTTCGTAACCTCATCATTCTCAGCTGCAACGAGGGCGTTTTTCCGAGGAAGAGTTTCACCTCCTCATTCATCCCGCCGGAGCTTCGCCGGGGGTTCGCGCTCCCGACCTACGAGTGGCAGGACGCAGTTTGGGCCTACTACTTCTACAGGATGATCCAGCGTGCCGAAAATGTCTGGATGCTCTACGATTCGCGCACCGAGGGGCTTAACTCAGGGGAGGTCAGCCGCTATGTGAAGCAACTGGAATACCTCTACAACGTCGCCATCAACCGCTTTGTCACCTCTCCTCCTACGGAGGTGAAATACACCGAGAAAGAAATCGAGAAAAAGGAGGAGGACCTTGCGCGCCTGAAGGAGAACGAGTTCCGCTTTTCCGCCACCGCGCTGAAAAACTACCTCAGCTGTCCGGCGAAATTCTACTACGGCTGTGTCCTGGGTCTTAGCGACCAGGCCGAATCGGTGGACAACCTTGACAACGGCACGCTCGGAACGGTTTTCCACGCCGTGATGCAGTGGATTTATGCCGTCCCTGGCACCGATAAAGAGCCTGTGGGCAGGGTGGACAGGGCTTTTCTCGACGGGAAACTTTCAGCGGCCTTCGCTCCGCGTCTTCGCGAGAAAATCGACGCGGAAATCTGCAAGGCCATCCGCTGCGTGGAGGTCAGGGGAAAGGACATCGTGCTTCGCAGCGTAATTGAGGAATATGTCCGCAAGACCCTTGAATATGAAAAGAAGGTGCTGGAGAAAAAGGGCAGGGACCATTTCACCGTGCTCGCCCTCGAGCAAAACTTCCCGTTCGAGATCTTCGGCTACCCGTTCAAGGGCTTCATAGACCGTGTGGACAGTTTTGACGACGGCTCGGTGAGGGTCGTGGACTATAAGAGCGGCCGCGTCGACGACAAGGAGTTTTGGGTGATGGGAAAGGAGGGAACTAATGCCCAGACTGCCTGTGACGTGTTCGATGCAGTTTTTCGCCCTGACGTAAAAGACCGTCCGGACATAGCTCTGCAGTTTTTCATCTACAATCTTATGCTGACCCAAAACAAGGATGGGCAGAAACTGCTCAAGGGGCGCGGAATCTCCAACTCGGTCTATTCGGTTTCGAGGATATTCTCCGGCGACTATTCCGAGTACAGCCTGCCGCCAGAGGTGAGCGAGCATGCTCTCAACCTTCTTCACGACACACTCGACGAAATTTATGACACTGCCGACTCTCCAACCTTCCGCCGCACCGCGCTTGCCGACACCTGCGCCAACTGCGATTTCAAGATAATCTGCGGGAGATAGGGGGGATTTTAAAAAACGTCCGATTTTAAAAGGAAAGATATGATAACCATAGCGAAAGCATCAGCCGGTTCCGGCAAAACATACACTCTGGCAAAGACCTACATCAAGCTTCTTCTCACTTCGAAGGAGCCGCAGCCCTACCGCCACATCCTCGCAGTGACCTTCACCAACAAGGCAACCGACGAGATGAAGTCGCGCATAGTGAAGGAGCTGGACATCCTTGCGCATTCCCCCGCGTCTTCCGACTATTTCAGGGATTTTGTCCCGGCGATATGCCCCGACGCGGCGACCCTCGGAGAAAGATGCTCCCTTCTTCTGAGCGAGATTCTCAACGACTACAGCGCTTTTTCGGTCTGCACCATCGACAAGTTTTTCCAGAGCGTCCTCCGCTCCTTCGCCCGTGAACTGGGCCAGTTCGACTCTTACCAGATTGAAATCGACAAAACAAGCATCGTGAACGAGTCTGTGGACCGTCTGCTCGATTCTCTTAAGCCCACCGACAAGGACCTTGTGGGTTGGCTGAGGGAGTCGATGATGAGTCAGATTTCCTCCAAAGGCTATTTCAAGCTGGAGGACACGCTCTACAGCGCGGCGCTCGACCTCCAGAGCCAGGAGTTCAAGGCCTATCTTGCAAAAAACGGCATCTCGAATCTCTCTACGGCCTATTCAAAACAAAGAATGAGGGCGCTGAAGAAGGCCTGCGACGATCTTGTCTCCTCCTACACTGGAGCGGTTTCTGGAGCGGCGCAGAAGGTGCTCTCCGTTTTCGCCTCCGTAGGCATCGAAGCCTCTGACGCAAAAAGAGGTGTGTTCTCGGGACTTGGGGCATACGCCGGCGCGGACTCCTCGGCCCTGATTGAAGGCCCGGCGACGACGCTTGCCGCAGGTCTTGCCGATAAGGAAAAACTTTTCTCCAAGGCAAATGCAGGCTTGGCGCTGAGGCTTTCCGCTGACTACGAGAGGGCCGCCGCCGAGCTTCTTTCCCTTTTCGGAAGCGACTTCTCCAGGGCCTACCGCACCGCCTTCCAGATTCGCGAAAGCATCTACGGCCTCGGCATCTCGAAGGAACTCTCCGAGGCGTTCACCTCCCTTCTCAAGGAAAAGAATCTTCTCTGCCTGGACGATTCCTCGGCGCTGCTTACCCGCATCATAGACGGCTCGGACGTGCCGTTTGTCTATGAGAAAACCGGCACCCGCTACCACCATTTCCTTCTCGACGAGTTTCAAGACACTTCGCTCGTGCAGTGGGAGAACTTCCGTCCGCTCCTCGGGGAAAGCAACGACAACGGCAGGGACAACCTCATTGTGGGCGATGTGAAGCAAAGCATCTACCGCTGGAGGCAGTCCGACTGGGATCTTCTCAACTCCCAGGTGGTGAAGGACTTCCCCAGCAGCAGGGAGTATCTCGGCTCTGACGGCAAACCGGCCCTCGGGACCAACTTCCGCACTGAGGAGAACATCGTCGAGTTCAACAATTGTTTCTTCGAATTTCTGAGGGACAGGATGGCCGCGACCTTCCCCGGAGAGGGGGGAGAAATGATCCGTGGGATATATTCCGATGTCCGGCAGGCTGCGCATAAAAAGGGCGGCTACGGGCAGGTCAAAATATGTTTTTATGATAAAAGCCAAGATGCCGTTCCGGAGGGGTCTGACCCGGTGATTGACAGGACTGTGAAGGAAGTGGTTTTCCTTCACGGGGAAAAGGGAGTGGAGTACGGGGACATCGCCATCGTGAACCGCAACAATGCTCCGGGAGAGAAGATTGCCTCCGCGCTGATGGAAAAGGGGATTCCGGTAATTTCCGACGACTCCCTCACTGTGGGGAACTCCATCGTGGTGCGCCGCCTTGTTTCCATCCTTTCTTCGGTGGAGAATCCTGAGAATCAGGTTGCAGGCTACCTCGCCCGTGAAACAGTCGGCATCACCCCTTCGGGTGAGACTTCCCTCGTGAACATTTCCGAGAGCATAATTTCCGGAATGAGGCAGAAAGACGAGGCCCTTGTGGAAAGCCATTCCCTTTATATTCAGGCATTTATGGACTGGATGCAGGGCTGGGTGGAAAGAAACGGCAACCATCTTGCGGATTTTCTCCGTGCGTGGAAAGACGCATCGGCGGGACTCAAAATCGCCTCTCCGGCCACCTCGGACGCCGTCCGCATCATCACCATCCACAAATCCAAGGGACTCGAGTTCCCGTATGTGATAATCCCCGGAATCGAGGATATCAAATTTTTCCGCCACGGCCCCCAGTGGGCTGAGCCCGCGCTCCCTGAGGATGCCGCCCTAGTTGACGCTGCCCCTGCTGACGCTGTCCCAACTGACGCAGCTCCCGCTGACGAGGCCACTGAGGCTCCCTCATCCGCGCTCCCCGAGGAGACCCCTTCGGAGGAGTCGGTCATAAAGGCCTTTGACAAGGCGGTGAGCGGGCAGATTTTCAAGCCCGTAATCTCCGCCAAGAGCACCGACACCTATTTTGACAAGGTCTATGAGCACGAGAGGCTCTATCAGTGCATTGACGCTCTGAACCTTATGTATGTGGCTCTGACCCGCCCGATTCTGGGACTTTGCATAATCTGCGGCAAGGCTTCTTCCGCGTCCATTGACAGTGCTTCTGACGCTCTCTCCGCCTTTGTCGCTCCCGGCCCTTCAGATTTGAAAATCGAGAAAATTGAAAAGAAAGGCTGGGGTATGGAATACCACATCGGAGGCTTCTGCTCAAAAGCTGATGTGGCCTTCAGAAAGAAAGAGAAGAAGTACGGGAGAAAATTCCCTGAGGAAACCATCCAGAGCACCTATCCTTCGTTCCCGATGGACTCGACCCGTCTGAGGATGGACAGGGATGCCGCCGACTTTTTCTCGGAGGACGGCGCGGTGGGCGTGGATGCGTCTATGCGCCTTCGGGGCATAGTCCTTCACGACATCCTTTCCTCAATTGTGACGGAGGATGACCTCCCCCAGGCTATTGACAAGGCCGTGCTGGAGGGCCTGCTCACCTCTTCCCAGGCCGAGGAGGCTTCCCGGCTTCTTTCCTCCCGCATCGCGAAGGCAAGAGAGGATAGGGGATGGTTCCGCGCCGGGGCATCCAATGTTCTGAATGAAAGGGCTGTGGCAACGGCCTCCGGAGAGGAGTGCCGCCCCGACCGCGTGGAAATTTCTCCGGACGGAGCCTCTGCGGCGATTATCGACTACAAATTCGGTCACCCCTCGCCCTCCTACCTTGCTCAGGTCCGCGAATATATGCAGGCCTACCGCCAGATGGGCTTTGCCGAGGTGAAGGGGTATCTTTGGTATGTGGGCACAGGAAAAATCGTGGAGGTGGATTAGGCGGGGGAGGCCTCTGTTCTTTGTCCGATTCCGGAGGGAGGGAGATAAAAAATGATTTTTATTTGCAGAAACGGCGAAGTACATCTAACTTTGTAGGACTTGCGAATTTTGCAAACGGGTCATCCATCGGCGGAGAGGCCCGGACAGAATCTTAAATGAATTTGTATGGACAACGAACAGAGAACACTGGTCTATAATACTGAAAAAGAGAGACTTGTGAAGCCGGAATATGGCCGTGCCATCCTTGATATGGTGGAGAGCCTGAAGAAGATCGAGGACCGCGACAAGCGCAGCGAGCAGGCCCGCGCAGTTGTGAAGGCTATGGAAATCATCAACTCCGACGTGCATAAGCAGGAAAACTACGAAAGGAAGCTTTGGGACGATCTCTACATAATCGCCGGCTATTCTCTCGACATCGATTCTCCCTATCCCGCACCGGACCCGCAGGAGGCTCTTTCCCGTCCGGAGGTGCCGTCGGTAGTGCGCCGCCCTCTTCGTGCCACACAGTACGGAAGGAACATCGAGAGTATGATTAATCTTGTGGCGGGGATGGAAGACAGCGAGGTGAAAACCTCCGTAATCCGTTCTCTCGCAATCTATATGAGGACCCAGTACCTCATCTGGAACAAGGACAGCGTGGCTGACGAGACCATTTTCCAGGACATCGAAAAGCTCTCCGACGGGAGAATCAAAGTCCCTGAGGGAATGCAGCTTAGCCGCGTCGGAGCCGACTCGAACTATCTCCGTCCGGGACAGGCGCCGAAAAAGCAGCAGCAGAGCGGAAAGAAAAACAAGAACAACCGCAAATTCAGGTAGTCCCGTCTCTTGCAGGTTGCATAAACAGGCAGTCAGTCCCATTCTGCAGCTTGCATAAACAGGCAGTCCCGTTCTGCAGGTTGCATAGAATTTAAGAAAATTTTACAGCGTCCAATATGGCCTTGTCGGAAAAACAGCAGGAAAACACCGAGCGTAAATTCAAGCTCACAAACCCCTTGAAGTGGCTCAGAGCCCTTCCGGAGGAAACAAAATCCGTCATCTGTAAGGTGGCGGGTCTTGTCCTTATGCTGTTTACTGTCTATACCCTTTACTGTTGCGTTTCCTACCTTTTCACCTGGAAAAGCGACTACAGCATCACCTGCTGGGCCGACATCTCGGCCTCTGCGCCCAAGAACGCGGGCTCCGCAGTGGGGCTATGGTGGTCGAGGTTTCTGGTGGGAGGCTGCTTCGGCCTCTCGGCTTTCTGCATAGTGGCGCTCCTCGGAATGCTCTCCGTGAAGGTTTCCCGTCGCTCTCTGGACTCCTCCTTCCTTCGTCCGTGTGCGCTTACTCTTGCCGCGGCGCCGCTTTTTTCTTTCATCCTCGCGTTCTTTTCCTCCCTTTTCAGCGCCGACCCGTATTTCGGGGGCGGACTCGGGGGATATGCCGGAGCCGAGGGAGTGTATCTGTGTGAAAAACTCATTGGAAAAATAGGAGCAGGACTCTTCCTGCTGGTTCTTTTTGTCGTCTGGCTTCTGTTTGCAAGCGGAAGGTTTGCCCGCTGGTTCTCTTCGCTTGACTTTTCCCGCAAGAAGAAGTCGGAAAACTCTGAGGAAGAAAGACTTGCAATTGAAGGTGGCATCGCTGCCCAGGGAACTTCCGAAGGTGTCACATCGGAAAATGGCGCTTCAGAAAATGACGCCGCTGCAGAAATCGGCGCGGAAGCCCTCGGAGGCTATGATTCCAGGTTGAACGAAAATTTTGACGGCGACATCACCGACGGCCTTGACGGAGCTGATTTTGACGGCGAAGTGGATGA
>CAYNDY010000035.1:0-2719 GCA_964396105.1 uncultured Muribaculaceae bacterium | reverse complement strand
GAGGAGCAGCAGGACTACATCAACCGCATCCGTCAGACCCTTCTTAATTTCCGCATAAAAGTCGAGGACATAACCGCGAAGGCGGGTCCTACTGTGACCCTCTACAAGGTCTTCCCGGCTCCGGGAGTGAAATACGCATCCATCAAGAATGTTCAGAACGACATCGGAATCTCGCTCGGCGCAAAGGGCGTGAGGGTCGTGAAACTCGACGACGCGGTGGGCATCGAGGTGGCGAACCGCAAGGCTTCCGTAGTGCCGTTGAAGGCGATGCTCAACGACGACGCGTTCCGCGAGACTTCCGCCGAACTTCCGGTTGCAATCGGCTGCACAATCACCCGCAAGGTAAAAGTGTTCGACCTCACCCAGGCTCCGCATCTTCTCGTCGCAGGTGCCACCCAGCAGGGTAAGTCTGTGGGCCTTAACGTTATAGTCTCCTCGCTTCTTTACGCAAAGCACCCTTCCGAGCTCAAGTTCGTGTTCGTTGACCCGAAGATGGTGGAGTTCACGGCCTACAAGAGGCTCCTCAAGCACTACCTCGCAGTTCTCCCTACCGCATCTTCCGAGGAAGAGGAGGCGGAGAACGCCATAATAAAGAAACCTAAGGACGCCGCCGACGTGCTCAATTCGCTCTGCGTCGAGATGGACGAAAGATATGCCCTTCTCGCACTTGCCGGGGTGAACAAGCTCAAGGACTATAACGAGAAATACCGCAACCGCTTCCTTTCTCCTGCCGACGGGCACAAGTTCCTGCCATACATCGTCGTGGTAATCGACGAGTTCGCGGACCTTACTATGTCTTCAGGCTTCGGCCAGGAGGGAAAGGCCCTCTCAAGAGGCATCTCGACGGCCATCATCCGTCTTGCGCAGAAAGGCCGTGCGGCGGGAATACACCTTATCATCGCCACCCAGAGGCCTTCGGTTTCAGTCATCACCGGCGACATCAAGACGAACTTCCCGATGAGAATCGCCTTCAGGACAGTCTCCAGAATTGACTCGATGACCATTCTCGACTCTCCGGGCTCCGAGAGCCTCATCGGAAGGGGAGATATGCTCTTCTATGCCGGAGTGGAGATGGAAAGGGTTCAGTGCGCGCTTGTGGAGACGAAGGAAATCGACCGCATCACAAAATTCATCGAGGCGCAGAACGGCTACAAGCAGTGCTACACCACTCCGTACTATCTTCCGACTCCGCCGACTCCGGACGACGGAGGCGGCTCTGCCGGCGGACCGATTGACATCTCGAAAATCGACGATATGTTCGCCGATGCCGCCCGCCTTGTCGTTTCCACCCAGAGAGGCTCCACCTCGGATCTTCAGAGAAAGCTCGGCCTGGGGTATGCCCGCGCAGGCCGCATAATGGACCAGCTCGAAGCGGCCGGCATCGTGGGCCCGCAGGAGGGCTCGAAGCCGAGAAGCGTACTCGTCGGCGACTACGCCGAGCTGGAGCCGATCATCACCGCATTCACCACCCAGAACGGCTGATGATGGCGGGGATTGACTTCTTGTTCTAAAGGATGTTCAAAAAAATCATCATATCTCTTGTCCTGTCGACGGCTCTCCTGGGGACGGCGGAATGGGGTATTGCGGCACAAAATTCAGGGCCAATCTCCGCTTTGCTTGAGGAGTTTGCACCGGCGGAGGGCTGCATTGAGGCGCAGTACGACCTTTCGCTTTCCGCTCCAGGCAACGCCACAATAAACTATCCCGGGAAACTCTACTACCAGCGGGGACTTTTCCGCGTCGAGGGCAATGGCTACACCATTCTCTGCGACTCTCTTCACATCTGGACCACCGACTCGGTCGCAAAGGAAATAGTCCGCGAGGCGGCTCTTCCCCTTGACGAGCTAATTCCCGCCGCAGGAGCCAAAAACGCTCCCTCAGAAGGCCTGAAGGTCCAAAAATCCGCCGACGGCAAGAAAATCCGGAGCATCTCTCTAAAGATGAAAAGCGGTACACAGGTAAACATCTCAGTACCGTCAATGAAGGTCATCGCCGACAAACCGGAAACATTTTTCACCCGCGACAACTCCGCCATCCCCTCCGGCTACATCTTCACCGCCCTGGATTAGTCAATATCCAAACTTTGGACGGGGACTTCGTAGACTCTTAATAATTGCTCCTGTCGCAAAAATAATAGCTCCCGTCGCAATATCTGACGTTAAACCGGCGCATTACCTTGAAAAAACGGCGGGAAAAGTTTACCTTCGTTTTCTGGAAACGGAATTTCCATCAAGGTAGAAACAATATAGAAACTGATAGCTTCGTTTCTTAACCAAATCTCAATCAATATGAAACACATTTTTAGAAAATCTCTCTTGCTGCTTTCTTCGGCAGCGCTGATGCTCTCGGGCTGCGACAAGTCTGCCGCCGAGTTGGAGGAGTTGCGTTCCGAGCTTGGTTCCCTCACTGAGAGGGTCGCCGCCATCGAAAACACTCAGATTAAGGCTCTTGAGGAGCAGATTGCCGACATTGAGGAGGAAATCGCTTCGCTTAAAGGATCCGGCGATGTGCCTTCGGGTGATGTCAGCGTTTTGGAAGGCAAGATTGCGGTTGTGTCCACTGAAGTTGAAAAGTTAAAGGAGTCTGTCTCCGCCCTCGAATCGTCGTCGGAGGAACTTTCGGGGGAAATCGAGACCATAAACACCAGGATTTCCCAGATGGAGGCAAAGATTACCTCCATTCTTTCGAGCATAGAAGAGCTTAAATCCAAGGTTGAAGC
>CAYNDY010000034.1:0-14907 GCA_964396105.1 uncultured Muribaculaceae bacterium | reverse complement strand
ATGGAAGTAAAGAAAACAGCTAAAGCCAGCCTGGAAAACAAGAAATTGCTTTTCACAGAGATCGGACTGGTAATTGCCCTGGTTGTTGTCTATGTTGCGTTCAACTGGACGTCAAGAGACACACAGGTGAGCGTTCTCGAAGGCGAGAACCAGGTTGTTCAGGAGGAGGAAATCATTCCTATCACTCAGGAAACCCCTCCACCACCACCAGAAGCCCCGAAGATTCCGGTACTTTCAGACCAGATCGACATCGTGGACGATGAAATCAAAATCGACAACGACTTCCTTTCACTCGAGGATAACAGCGAGATGGGAGTAGAAATTATGGACTATGTCGAGAACGTACAGGAAGAGGTAGTTGAAGAGGAAGCGATTCCGTTCCAGCTCGTGGAGGAGAAACCTTCATTTATGGGCGGAGATGCAAACCAGTTCTCAGTCTGGGTGAACAAGAGGCTCGTATATCCTGAAATCGCCAAGGAAAACGGCGTGCAGGGCCGTGTAACCCTCCAGTTCACAGTTGAGAAGGACGGAACAGTTACCAAAGTCAAGGTGCTCCGTGGAGTTGACCCTTCACTCGACAAAGAGGCCGTCAGGGTCGTTTCAATGTCTCCGAAGTGGAATCCTGGCAAGCAGCGTGACCGCGCAGTGCCTGTGACCTACACCTTCCCGGTATACTTCCAGCTCCGATAATTCACATAAAAAGCGGCTGACAGCGAAAGGCTAATCGACCGTTTAATTATGTAAAACATAAGAGAAAATGGCGATGGTTCATCTGAATTTATCGCCATTTTTTATGGAAAAACGGAAAGAAAACCAGGAAAGAAAAGTATAAATAAAGAGAATACAAATAAACCTATATGCTTAATTCAGAGCCAGTTATTATAAAGAAATATGTTGAGAAGGCAATCTTTGTCGGAGTCATAAAACAGGGCGACGACGAAGCGCAGATCAACGAATATCTCGACGAACTCGAATTTCTTGCCGAGACGGCCGGAGTCGAGGGAAAGGGGAGGTTTGTGCAGAAAGTGGACAAACCGGACTCAAAGACCTACATAAGAAGCGGAAAACTCACAGAAATCAAGGAATACATCGACGCGAACGAGGTGGATGTGGCAATTTTCGATGACGAGCTCTCCCCCACCCAGCTCAGGAACATAGAAAAGGAACTGAACATAAAAATCCTTGACCGAACCAACCTCATTCTCGACATCTTCGCCCAGAGAGCAAAGACGGCTTACGCCAAAACTCAAGTTGAACTTGCTCAGTATCAATACCTTCTGCCACGCCTTACAAGGATGTGGACACACCTTGAGCGCCAGAAGGGAGGAATCGGAATGAGAGGACCGGGAGAGACCCAGATTGAGACGGACCGAAGAATAATCCAGGACAAAATAGCAAGACTGAAGGAGCAGCTGAAGAAAATAGACAAGCAGATGGCCTCTCAGAGAGGCAACCGCGGGTCGCTCGTAAGGATTGCACTCGTGGGTTATACGAACGTCGGAAAGAGCACGATTATGAATATGCTCGCAAAAAGCGACGTATTCGCTGAAAACAAGCTTTTCGCCACGCTCGACACGACCGTCAGAAAGGTCGTAATTGAGAACGTGCCGTTCCTTCTTAGCGACACCGTAGGATTTATCAGAAAACTCCCTACGCAGCTTGTAGAGGCCTTTAAAAGCACGCTGGACGAGGTGCGGGAAGCGGATATTCTGATGCATGTCGTGGATGTCTCACATCCTAACCACGAGGAGCACATAAGAGTCGTAAATGAGACCCTCAGGGACATTGGGGCGATAAACAAGCCTATATATGTCGTTTTCAACAAGATAGACGCCTACCGTCACGAAGAATACGACGAGTATTCGCTCGAAGCGAAGAGGCCGGAGAACTTCACTCTTGAGGAGTACAAAAACTCCTGGATAGCGAAGGAGAACACCCCTTGCATCTTCATCTCCGCCAAAGAGAAAATCGGCATTGACAAGCTGCGCTCAGACCTCTACAAGATGGTTGCCGAGATTCACGCCGGACGCTATCCATTCAACAACTTTTTATGGTGAAAAGGTCAACTATAAGGCGGTCTACCGCGTTGTTCTCCTAGCCCAAATCCTCACAACCGACAGGTTGCTGCGGTTTGGGCGTCGTCGAGAGCCTTGTATCCCATCCTTATATTTGACCTTTTCCTATAATAAAAAAAAGAGATGGCTCAATGAGTCATCTCTTTTTATTTACAAGTAGTTAAAATCCTAATAGAATCTAGCTCTATTATCAGTTACGACAGCATCGTTCATCGATGCGAGAAGCATCTGAGCGAGGTACTGATTCATCTGCTGAGTCTTCGCATTTGCGTCGTCCTCGGTGTAGAATGCGCCTGTTTCCTTTGCGGTTACATTGAAGACATAGATGCCGTAGCTACCCTTTACAGGAGCTGAAATCTTACCTACCTCAGCTGAAGTTACAGCGCCGATGAAAGCCGGGTCAAGACCCTGTGAGGTGAGGGAAGAGAAGGTAATCTTATCCTTCGTGCTAACTGTTGTTCCGAGAGCCTCTGCGATGGCGTTCATATCGGTAAGACCATTGATCTTCTCTGCAACTTCCTTAGCCTTGTTGTCAGCGAGTTTCTCGCGATAGAGGACATCCTTGATGTACGGAGTGAGCTCCTTGAGAGACTTGTAGCCTTCCTTGTTGATGGAAGTGAGGACAGCGACTACGAAGTAATCCTTGTTGACATCGAAAATCTCTGAAACATTGCCTTTCTTCGCGTCGAAAGCCCAGCGGGTAATCTCCTTAGCGTGGTCAACGGAACCGATGCGGTCAGCACCCTCGACGAGGTTTGCAGTGTGAGCGTAAACGGCCTGAGAATCAACAGCTGCGCGGAAATTCTTGTAGCTTCCGTTAGCCTGAGAAGCGAAGTTCTTAGCCTTTGCGTAGATGCCGTTGACGGTGGTCTTGCTTGCTACAGCCTCTTTCTCGAGAACTGCAACCTGCTTAGCAGTGACTCCGTCCTCAACCTTTGAGTCAAGAACGCGGACAAGGTAGAAGGTGTTGTCGTTTGCAATGACAGGAGAAACATCGCCGACCTTTGCGCCTGAAACGAACTCGTCAACAGCGTTGCAGTATTTCTTGAGCTCGCCCGGTTTGTAGAACTTCTCGTCGTACTGGCAGTAGTTGCTCAGAAGGAATGACTTCACATTCGTTGTAGAAGCGAAATCAGAGGCAAGAGATGCGATATCCTCGTTTGTAGCGGCTACATCCTCAGCTGAAGGGAGAATGTCATAAACGACATATTCGATGTCCCTGCTGGCCTTCTGGGTGAAAAGACCCTTGTAGGCGTCGAGTTTCTTGTGTGTCTTGTAGTAATCCTTGATTTCAGCGTCCGAAACCGTGATTGTGGTGTCCTGAGCGAAGCCGAAAGGAACCATAACGAACTCTGCGTTCACAGAGTTGTTGTTGTCTGCGATTTCGTTTGCAAGACCAAGCTCGTTGGTGACATTGCCCTCGGAGAAGAGGGTGAAATACTTCGAATAGTACTGCTGGGAGATGGCAGTGTTGCAGAGGTAGTTCAGGAGCTCCTGATACCTTCCGCTCTGGTCCTGACGGCAGTAGTTTACGAAATTGAGGAACGCTTCCTTGTTGAACCCGTTCTGGTCTGAGAACAGCTGGGCGATTACAGGGGAGATGTTGTCGCCGGAGATGAGGTCAAGAGCCTCCTCGTTGCCGACATAGATGCCTGCGCTCTGAGCGTTCGGAATGAAATAATAACTGTCGAAAAGCTCCTTCCAGGCCTCATCCCTTACATAGGACTGAGCCTGCTCTGAATTAGCCTGGAAACCGAGAAGTTCCAAAACTCCCTTTGTGGATTCGACATCTTTCTGAAAATCTACGTAAGAAACTGACTTTCCGTCAATTTCGCCCACATCATACTTTGATGACATTGATGATGCTACGTTCTGAAGCGTAGTCGGGTCAACGATGAAGGAAAGGAGCGCAATAGCGATCAGAACCGTAATCAAGACGCCGAACTTAACGCGGATGGTTTCAAGAACAGCCATAGTAATTAGTATTTTTTAGTTTTTTATTATCAATACACTGCCCACAAAAACAAAGTTCAAAAACGGATTTGAACTTCTTTTGGGTATGGGGTGCGAAGATAGTAATTTTCCGCCAAATATGAATAAAAAATCGAAAGGAACTGAATTTTAGCGAGATTTTGGGCACAATTTGAACGGAAAACAGGGTGAAAAGCGGATTATTTCATCAGAGGTCCGATAAAATTAACCGAGTCTATTTTCACCTCGGTACTGTCCTGCACCACAATGCCGTAACTGTTGAACGGATTGAATATGACCGAGTTCCTCGCCCTCTGGTCGGACTCCATCCCGTAGCCCTGCATAAAGCCGTCGGGGGAGTACATCTTCACATAGCAGTCGGTGTAGATTTTCTCGTTCTTCTGGTCCCAGTAGAGAGTGTCCGTCTCCATAACCTCCTTTTTGATGAGGTTCTTCACAACCACGTCCCCGAAGGCCTCCCACGACTCCCGGCCGTCGGAATACTTGAGATGGATGGCGTTCTTAGCGGTTATGGAAGTCTCCAGAAGTCCGCCTTCGATGTAGCCGTAAACAGCGAAACCCTTGGGGAAAATCTGCCTGGAGAGGGTGTCGTTCTCATACCGCTCCATCAGCGGAGCCTCCATCCTCATCTGAATCTGCCCGTTCTGGGTCTGCACGCTGACTACATTGTCCGCAGTCTGAACCGGCATCTGAGAGATGTCCACGGCATCCTCCTCGGCGAGTTTTCCCTTGCAGGAATAAACGACGAAAGCAACCGCCGCAGCGGTTGCCATATAGAGAATGATATTAGAAAGTCTGGACAAAGCCGGAGGGAAACTATTTCTGAGTCCTTACGGTTGTTGTGGCAGTCATTCCGCCGCAGCTTACCGTGTAGGAAGCTCCGTCGAGAAGGTCGTACATAAACGCCTCGGCCTTCTGCGGATAGTACCTGCTGTACTGGGCAATCATATTGTTCGCCTCGGTTGCAAGGGACTCGTCAGCGTTGCGCGCCTTGATCATATAGTCGGTGGCAACCCAGTACGGTGCACGGCTCTCGATTTCGTTTCCGTGGCAAACCTGTGAACCCCAGATGGTTCCGATGAGCATATAGGCCTTGCCTGCGAGGGAGTCGTCAAGCTTTGCAGCCTCCTGAGCGCACTTGAAAGCCTTTGCTGAGCGGCCGTTCTTGTAGCAGAAAGCGGCGAGCTCATAGAAGTAGGATGCGTCAACCTTTGAGTCTGACTCAGGATATGCAATTGCCTCCTCCATATTGTTGATTGCAGCGTCAACCTCTCCGCGTGAAGAGTAGAGCTTGTAGAGGTAATATGCTGACTGATATGAAGGATCGAGACGGTTCATTGTGTTCACAGCAGAAAGGAAAAGGTCGGTGTCCGGGCCTTCCTCGGTCTTGCTGAGCATATTCACGATGTTCTTCGCAAGCTGGAGGTCGTCAGGATTTTCCTCGAAACGCGGAGTGAAAAGCGCAACGAGATTCTCGCAGGAAGCGACCTTGCTCTGAATGAAGATGTTCTCGATGTCTTCCTGAACCTTTGCAATGTCCTGCTCCTCTTTCTCGCTCTTGCAAGGAGTGTTTTCAAGGTTCTCGACAGCCTTTTCGTAAACGGCGATTACCTGCTCCTCGTTGAGTGTGCCGGTCTTGTAAAGTTCAACGGCTGCATTGAGGTTGAAGAGGTAGATGCTCGGCTTGGTGGAAGTGCCGTTCTTCTCGATAATCTCGGAAAGACCGTCATAAAGTTTCTGGCTGTCGCCCTTAACATAGTTCACCATATCCAAACCCTTGTTGTTCAGGGCAGTAACCGCATATTTAGGGTAGTACTGAGCCCTAAGATTATGAAGGGTGAGAAGGGTGTCGATGAGTTCCTCCTTGTAAATCGCATTCTTTGAGTTCTGCGAAATGAGGCGGCGCACAATCGAAGTGCCGTTGATGAGCATATTCTGGTTGGCGGTCGGAGGGCAAGCCTTGTAGGCCTTGCGCCAGTTCGGAGTTGCGTCGTTATAATTCTTCTGCTTGAAGTACTCCTGATAATAAGAAAGATACTTAATGCAATTAGCGCTGTCTGCACCATATTTTCCCTGCGCGGACAGAACTGAAACTGAGGCAGCCATTGCTGCGACTAACAAGATGACAATCTTTTTCATATTTAATGTTTAGTTTTTCTGTTTAACCATTAAAACACTGCATTGAGAGATTAGATGCAAAAATCTCAAAAATGTGGACTTTAGTTGTACCGAGGCTTCTGGAACCAGATGTCGTGGATATTGAAACCTATCACGAATTTGCAGTAATTTTCCATAATCATATTCACTCCTCCGGAGGTCTTCGCGCTGCCCCTTCTACCGATGTCCACCCCGAGCGAAAGTCCGTTGTACCAGCGGAATACAGGCAGTGTGATACCGAGTGTAAGTCCGTATGAATCAATGCGGCAACCGTTCACGAGCATATAGTCCTGGTCGTAGTAGAGTCCTCCGCGGTAGGAGCACCGTTTGAAGTAGTAGCGGATGTCGTTGCGGTTCGGAATGAACTCGAAACCTGCCCTGAACGACTGGGAGACCGAAGAGGTGAAAGTGGTCGTTCCGGTGGACTTGAAGCCTTTGAGGGACTCGAATCCGGAGTTTCTCCAGTCCGAACGGAGGTAGTTGAACTCAACCATCCAGCGGTCGCCTCCCTTCAGGGATATTCCGGCGCCGATTTCATCCGCAATCCTGGGACTTGAGCAGCTTCTGCCGAGAGTGTCAGTGTAGGTCATAGCCTTGAGGGTGTCGGTGACGCTTGACTGGGTGGCGTAGGCGAAATGTTTCGCATATCCCTTGAGATTGGTTCCCAACCTGTAGGTCGCTCCGAGAGTCATTGAAACGTCCCCTCCGAGCCTCTGCTCATACTGGATTCCGAACTTGCCGGTGTAGCCGTGAAGGCTGAGAGCGTTTCCGTAAGTGATTGAACGATAAGTCGAACTTTCGAAAGTTTCGTTGGAGTTGCGGTCCAGGTTTCCGAAATAGTAGATGAACTCCGCTCCGATTGAAAGCCGCTTCCAGAATGTTGCGCCCGCTCCGAAAAAGAGCTGATAGAGACTGCCGTCGCCGTAGGAATCGTAGGTGATGTTGCCGGTGTGGGCGAGCTTCTGCTCGTCAGTCTCCTCGGAAGAAAAACTGTAACCCACATCGCTGAACGGGGTGAGTCCAACCATAAAGGCTGAAGAGCGCCAAATTGGGGCGGTGATTACGAAATCGTGGACATTGAAAGTGTTCTTGACCCCCTTGCGGCTGCCTTGAACATAGATTTTGTTGTCTTCGTAGAGTCCGAAATCGGCCATAAAGGCGAGTGTGTCACGGGCCGTTACGGCAGCGGGATTGGTGATGTTTATAAAACGCCTGTTTCTTGTGGCTATTCCTATGCCTCCCATACTCCGGGTGTACGCAGTTCCCTCCTTCGCAACCTCACCCACTCCGTAGATGGAATAGGGAGAATATGACCCGTAGGTACCCGTCGTCGCAGATGTCTGGGCGAAGGTACAGAGGGACGGAGAAAGAAGCGCTAAGCCTAAAAGAATCTTCTTAAAATCATTCACCATATCTCACAGCAATTAGGGCTAACCCCATCAAAACAAGATTGCAAACTACAAAGATGGAGTTTTTCATTCTTTTTGCAAAATAAATCGCGTCACCGCCCGTGAAAATGACGATATTTTCGGGATAACGCGAAATGTAGCCCTCAATTTCAAACTTTATACCTAATATAATACCCGAGTCGATGGAGGAGGGGAGCGACCCGCCCATATCATCTATGTTTTCCGGGGTGTCCTGAAGCGGAAGAGTCCTCGAGTAGCGGTTGACTCCCTTGAAGCGGGTGCGGCATCCGAGCGATATGTTTCCGCCGCGATAATGCCCCTCCTCGTCAAGAAAATCTATTGTAAGGATGGTTCCGAAATCGATGATTGTGCAGCCCTTTCCCTTGAAAAGGTACTGGGAGGCGAGAACCGAAGCCGCACGGTCAGGGGTAAGGTACTCCGGAATAGAGTTATCTCTCAGTATTTCAGTGTGTTCCGAGTCAATCAGTATGAACTTGCCGCAGCCCTCACTCATCTTCTGGACGGCTCCCGCGGGGAGTTCCCGCACGGTGCAGATTACAAGGGTGTCGGGGCGCTGCTTTCCGATTGTGGAAAGGATGAACTCCGAGACTCTTTCGCCCTGGTATCTCAGCGTCTTTCCGAGAGTTATGCCGTCTGTCCAGGCAGCCTTCAGAGCAGTGTAACCTATGTCTATAACGAGATTCGCCATAAAAAATAGCCTTCAAAAATTTCGGGGCGTAAATTTAGACATTTTTTCTCAATAAGAGTTAAAAATTGCCTGAACTCAATATTTCAGTTTGAAACTACTTCAGTTTCTCCAGCTGGGCGTGGGCCTCGTAAAGCGTTGGCACATTGCGCGAAACAATCTTTAACTTGTTGTCCGTCTGCTTTAGTTCAAAAAGACGCTGATGGGTGTTGATTTTTTCGAGAATCTTCTGGAAAGTCTTTGATTTATAATACTGTGAGAGCGGGTTGGATATGAAGAACGCAATCATAATCCCGTTCTTGATTATGATTTTCTCGAAGCCCAGTTTCTCTCCGAGGTGACGGATTCTTACAATTTCAAACAGACTCTTGAGTTCCTCCGGGAGCGGGCCGAAGCGGTCGGCGATTTTCTCGCCCATTCTGTCCAGCTCCTCGTCGGAAGAAAGCGAGTCGAGTTCCTTGTAGATGCGGATTTTCTCCGCGGTCATATTTATATAGGAATCCGGGATGAGCGCCACCTGGTCGGTCTCGATGGTGCAGTCGGCGACATAAGACTCGTTCACATTGCGGGAAGTGAGTCCAGTCTCCACTCCGAGTTCCTCCATAGCCTCGGAAAGTATCTTCTGATAGGTTTCGAAGCCCATATCGGTGATGAATCCGCTCTGCTCCGCGCCCAAAAGATTGCCGGCGCCGCGGATGTCCAGATCCTGCATAGCTATGTTGAATCCGCTGCCAAGGTCGGAGAAAGCCTCGATGGCCTTCAGCCTCCTTCTGGCGTCATCCGTGATTGAAACAAGCGGAGGCACAATCAGATAGCAGAAGGCGCGGCGGTTTGACCTTCCCACACGGCCGCGGAGCTGATGGAGGTCGCTAAGGCCTATATTCTGCGCCTGGTTTATTATGATTGTGTTCGCGTTCGGGATGTCGAGGCCGTTCTCTATGATGGTTGTGCAGAGGAGCATATCGTAGTCCCCGGCCATAAAGTCCATAATCCTGTTTTCAAGGTCCTTGGCCTCCATCTGGCCGTGCGCGATGCAGATTTTCATATCCGGAACCAGCCGGTGGAGAATGTCGTAGATGCCCTGAAGTTCGTCCACCTTGTTGTGCAGGAAGAAAACCTGTCCGCCGCGGCCGAGCTCGTAGTTGATGATTTTGCGGATTTCGTCGCCGTCGAAAAGCATAATCTCGGTCTGGACCGGAATACGGTTAGGCGGAGGAGTGGAAATGATGGAAAGGTCGCGGGCACCTAGAAGCGAGAACTGAAGGGTACGCGGAATCGGGGTCGCCGTAAGAGTAAGAGTGTCAACGGATTCCTTGATCTGGCGAAGCTTCTCCTTGGCGCTCACACCGAACTTCTGCTCCTCGTCGATGATGAGAAGCCCGAGGTCCTTGAACTGAAAACTGTCTCCAAGAATCTTGTGAGTTCCGATCAATATGTCAATTTCTCCCTTGCGGAGCCTTGTGCGGATGTCGGCAGCCTCCTTTGCGGTGCGAAGACGGCTCACAAAGTCTATGTTGCAAGGAAAATCCTTCAGGCGGGCGGAGAAAGTGTTGTAGTGCTGGAGGGCGAGAATCGTAGTAGGCACGAGCACTGCCACCTGCTTTCCGTCGGCGACGGCCTTGAACGCGGCCCTGATTGCAACCTCGGTCTTTCCGAACCCGACGTCGCCGCAAACAAGCCTGTCCATCGGGCAGCGGTCCTCCATATCCCGCTTTACCGCCTGAACCGCCTTCTCCTGATCCGGAGTGTCCTCATACATAAACGAAGACTCAAGTTCGGTCTGAAGGAAGCTGTCCGGAGAAAAGGCGTAACCCTTTGAGGCACGGCGCTTTGCATAGAGTTTTATAAGGTCCTTCGCTATGTCCTTGACCTTGGATTTCGCGCTGGTCTTGAGGTTCTGCCAGGTCTTCGACCCGAGCTTGTAGATTTTCGGAGGCTCGCTGTCCTTGGATTTGTAGCGGGAGATTTTGTGGAGGGCGTGCACCGAAACGAAAACGACGTCGTTGTCCTTATATATAAGTTTCACGACTTCGTGCACCCTGCCCCTATCGTCCTTCATCCGCACAAGACCGCCGAAAATGCCCACTCCGTAGTCGATGTGGACAATGTAGTCGCCAATTGCGAACGAAGTCAAGTCGTTGATAGTCAGCTGTTCGCTCTTCTCGACGGTCCTTCGGATGGAGACCCTGTGGAAGCGGTCGAAAATCTCGTGGTCCGAGTAGCAGCAGACCTTGTCGTCGGAGTCAATGAAACCCGCGTGGATGTTGTGGGAGGGAACGAATTCGGGGATATATCCCTCGTTCTGGATGAGTATGGTTTTGAGCCGCTCCAGCTGCGACTGTTTTTCACCATATATATATACTTTGTATCCGGCCCCGATTTTTTCCCTGAGGTCCTCGACTAGGAGTTCGAAATTCTTGTTGAAAACAGGCTGCGGGGATATATTGAATTTGACCGGGTTAAGAGCCGCTGATGCCCCCTGAAGGGATATCGGGACTTCGAGAAATACCCTTTTGAACGCTTCGAGAGAAGGGTAAAATTCCCTTTCCCTGTACATATCCGAAGAATCCAGCCAGAAAAGAGTGTCCTCGGGGATTATGGAAAGAAGGGGAGCGGTGGGGCCTTCACCGGAGGCATCCTCAGAGGAGGACAGGTCCGGGAATATCTCAACGCTCTGAAGTTTCTCCCGGGAAAGCTGGGTGTTGCAGTCGAAAACCGCGATGGAGTCCACCTCGTCGCCGAAAAACGAGACTCTGTAAGGATTGTTGTTTGAGAAGGAGAATATGTCTATAAGGGCGCCCCTCACTGCGTAATGGCCGGGTTCGCTGACAAAATCCACCCTCTGGAATCCGAGGTCATAGAGCTTTTGGAGAAGAGCGTCACGGTCGAAACTGTCGCCGACAGAAATTTTTATAAGAGGTACATCCGCTCTGCCGGCTTTTGCGACGGGCTCCTCGAGAGCTGACGGGTAGGTGACGAAAAAGAGCTGCTCGCCCGCCTTGTATTCAAGGAGTTTTCCTATTGCGGAAGTTCTCTGGACGCTGAGCGAAGACTTGTAGTTGCTCTTTTCAATCTTGCGGCCGGAGTCCGGAAGGAAGAACACCCGGTCGCCCTCGACGAGGTCGTAGAGGTCTGCGGCGCAGTACTCGGCGCTGTCGCGGTCGGGGAGCACTATGAAATTGACTCCCGGGCGGGAAACCTCGGAAACGACAAACCATCTTGCGGACAAAAACAGCCCTGTACAGTAGCTGACGGGGGATTTTTCTATACTTTCCGAAAGAAGTCCGGTTGAATTTCGACTTATTAACAATTCGCTCATTTTTCTGTTGAAAACCGGTTGATAACGCTGTTGAAAACTAATGAAAACTATTTTTTGAAAAGTCGGGACTTATTCTATACCGGAAACGAAACGGGAAAAACAACAGGTTTCCGGATTTTTTTTCAGAATTTTCTCAGGCGGCTTTTCAACAGCTTGTGTGTTCTGGATGCTTTGACACTCAATGGGTTGAGTAAGTTATCAACATTTCAACACACAAATATCATCATTTCTTTAAAATTAAATTTAACTTTGTAATTATATTTTTTGACGAAAAATCCGAAGGAGGGGGATTTTTGCTCACAAACGGAGCTCCAACTAAATATACTCAAATGGGAACAGAACAGCAACGGTTCAATCCGCACGAAGTAAACGCGGACAAAGATAAGGAAATTGACGGAATAATAAGGCCGCAGGATCTCGAAGATTTTTCGGGGCAGGAGAAGATTGTAAAGAATCTGAAGATTTTCGTTGCCGCCGCAAAGATGAGAGGGGAGACCCTCGACCACGTTCTTTTCCACGGTCCTCCGGGTCTGGGAAAGACCACCCTTGCGCACATAATCGCCAACGAGCTGGGAGTCAATATGAAAGTGACCTCCGGTCCTGTGCTCGACAAGCCGGGCGACCTGGCGGGGCTTCTGACTTCGCTGGAGGAGGGTGATGTGCTCTTTATCGATGAAATCCACAGGCTTTCCCCTGTCGTGGAGGAGTATCTCTACTCGGCGATGGAGGATTTCGTAATTGACATTATGGTGGACAAGGGCCCGGGCGCAAGGTCCATCAGGCTTTCGCTCAATCCTTTCACACTCGTCGGGGCTACAACCAGAAGCGGACTGCTGACTTCACCTCTGAGGGCCCGTTTCGGAATAAAATGCGCCCTGGAGTACTACGACACCCCGACTCTTCAGAAAATCGTCCGCCGCAGCGCCAGCATCCTTAATGTCTCGATTGACGACGAAGCCGCCCACGAAATAGCCCTTCGAAGCCGCGGCACTCCTCGAATTGCAAACTCCCTTCTGAGGAGGGTGAGGGATTTCGCGCAGGTGGTCGGAAACGGAAACATAGACCTCGGAATAGCCCGCTATGCCCTTGACGCTCTTAACATTGACAAGAGGGGACTGGACTCCATAGACAACAAGATTCTCAAGACCATAATCACCAAATTCAAGGGAGGCCCTGTGGGCGCGAACACAATTGCGACGGCAGTGGGGGAGGACCAGGGCACTCTGGAGGAGGTTTACGAGCCGTTCCTTATAAAGGAAGGATTCATAATCAGGACCCCGCGCGGAAGGGAGGTCACCGACCTTGCATACAGCCATCTTGGCATCGACCGCCTGCATCCCGACGAAAATCTTTTGTTCGACTAAAAGTGGAATTTATAGTTCCTTTAAAACAAATTGAATCCACATATACCTAAAAATAGGTAAAGATTTACTAAATTTGTCGGCCCAAATAATCCTTATTAAAACTCTAAGAGATACTAATAGAGATTTTAATAAGATTTTTTAGGGCAGATACATTTTTGAAGAGGGAGCATACCGGGTGTATGTGACCGATGAAAAAATGGATATGGACAAAAAAGATATTAAAATCATAAACCTTATATATAATGGCAAAAGAATTGATTTCAAAGATCCCTGAGGGTCCTTTGGCCGAAAAATGGACAAAGCACAAGTCTCAGATCAAGGTTGTATCACCTGGAAACAAGCGAAAACTCGAAATCATTGTCATCGGTACCGGACTGGGCGGAGCGTCTGCAGCTGCTTCACTCGGTGAACTCGGCTACAACGTGAAGGTTTTCTGCATCAGCGATTCTCCTCGCCGCGCGCACTCAATCGCGGCTCAGGGAGGTATCAACGCCGCAAAGAACTACCAGAACGACAATGACTCGATTTATCGTCTTTTCTACGATACAATCAAAGGCGGTGACTACCGTAGCCGTGAAGCCAACGTTTACCGTCTTGCGGAGGTCAGCAACAACATCATCGATCAGTGTGTTGCACAGGGTGTTCCTTTTGCAAGGGAATACGGCGGACTTCTCGCGAACCGCTCTTTCGGTGGGGCTCAAGTGAGCCGCACGTTCTACGCCCGCGGTCAAACCGGTCAGCAGCTTCTTCTCGGAGCATACGCAGCCCTCAACCGCCAGATTGCAGCAGGCACAGTGAAGTCTTATCCGCGTCACGAGATGCTTGATGTAGTCCTCATCAACGGAGAGGCAAAAGGTATCATCGCACGTAACCTCGTTACGGGTGAAATCGAGCGTTTCGGCGCACACGCCGTAGTGCTCGCTTCCGGCGGATACGGAAACACCTACTTCCTTTCCACCAACGCGATGAACTCAAACGGATCCGCAGCCTGGCAGTGCTACAAGAAGGGAGCCTTCTTCGCAAACCCTTGCTTCGCGCAGATCCACCCTACCTGCATCCCGGTTCACGGCGAGCAGCAGTCAAAGCTTACACTTATGTCGGAGTCGCTCCGTAACGACGGACGCATCTGGGTTCCTAAGAAACTCGAGGATGTTGCAAAACTCCGCAAACACGAAATAAAGCCTTCAGACATTCCTGAAGAGGACAGGGACTACTACCTCGAGCGCCGCTACCCTGCATTCGGAAACCTCGTTCCGCGTGACGTGGCTTCAAGGGCTGCAAAGGAGAGGTGCGACGCCGGATATGGCGTTAACGAGACCGGTCTCGCAGTCTTCCTTGACTTCAAGACCGCCATCGAGCGTCTCGGCAAGGATGTAATCAAGGCACGTTACGGCAACCTCTTCCAGATGTATGAGAAGATTACCGCATCAGACCCTTACAAGGAGCCTATGATGATTTATCCGGCAATCCACTACACTATGGGAGGTCTCTGGGTTGACTACAACCTCCAGACAACCATCCCGGGACTCTACGCAATCGGCGAGGCGAACTTCTCCGACCACGGCGGAAACCGTCTTGGAGCGTCAGCGCTTATGCAGGGTCTTGCAGACGGATATTTCATCCTTCCTTACACCATCGGCGACTATCTCGCATCCAAGTTCAAGGAGCCTAAGACCGACATCGGCGCTCCTGAGTTCGAGGAGGCTGAGAAGGCTGTGCGCGAAAAAATCAACAAGCTCCTCTCAATCAAGGGCAAGGAGTCAGTTGACACCATCCACAAGAAGCTCGGTCACATTATGTGGGAGCATGTCGGAATGGCACGCAGCGAGGCCGGTCTAAAAGAGGGTATCGAGATGATCAGGGCTCTTAAGAAGGAGTTCTGGAG
>CAYNDY010000033.1:8299-15115 GCA_964396105.1 uncultured Muribaculaceae bacterium | reverse complement strand
ATTTAGTTAAGAATGATTGCTCGCTTTTTCAACGCTGCAAATATATACTGCACTGTCGCCAAATTCTGGCAGTCAAAAACAAAAATTCTAAAAAATGTTCTGTTCACCAGATATGTCGTTTCAGGAAACAGTCTAAGAATGTGCGTAAATCAGCGGAAGTGGCCCCAAAAATGCCCTTTCCGCTGATTTACGCACAAAAAACGCCTTATTTTTGACAAAACCGCGAAACGCGGCGGAGAATCTAATAGAGAAATCCGAACATCCAGAGCGGAATTTTGTTCCGGTAGGCGTAATCTATGTCGTCGGCGACGATATAGCCTTGCTCCGCGCTCAGAATCTGCTTTTTCCCCTTCTTGCGTCCGCCCACTTCAAAGGTTTTCCCGTCGATGTCGAAGTCTGAAATCGGAGATTCGAGAACATTGTGCCCTACTCTTGTCCAGCACAGGAAAAGAGTCTCCCGCACATTGCCCTCATTCGGCGCCTTTTCGTCGAGAGCATACATCATATTGCTGTTGTTGAGGTAGAGTTTGTCCATCTTCCTTAGTGCTGCGTCGCCGTTTGTCTTCATTTTAAGCGCCGACACAAGTTCGGCCTTCTCGAGATAGGAAATATACTCGGGGAGGCTGTTTCTCGGGATGGAGAGGTCGCGCTCAAGGTCCGAATAATTGATTTTTACCGGGACGCTCTGACTCAGACAATAGAGGAGTTTCTTAAGTTTCTCGGCTGCCGCGATGGACATCTCCGCATATTTCGGAATGTCAAGTTCCACTGTCGTGGAAACAATCTGACGCAGCCTCAGTCGGAACTCGGGCTCATTCCAGAACGGATAGCATCCGCACATTTTATAGTCCTTGAAATATGCGAGCGGCCTGTGTTCGCCGTATGGGAAATCCACCTTGCCCTGAAGAATGTCTTCAAGTGAAGATTTCCCCAAGTTCCATCCGAGCCTAAGGTTCAGATATTCGCGGAATGACCAGACAGGAAGGCGGTATTCGATGGCTCGGCGGCTAAGGTCCGCTCCGCCCTTCGCAAGGTCCAGAATTGAACTCCCGGAATATACAACCCTCAGGGCCGGGAGCTGGTCATACATCATCTTAATCTCGGTGCTCCATCCCTTGTATTTGTGTATTTCGTCGATATACAGAGCCTTGCCTCCCTGAGAGAAGAATTCCTTCGCTGTGTCTATGAGAGTATGTGCAGAAAAATAGATGTCGTCTGCGGTTACATAAAGTGTCGTGTCAAGGTCTTCGCATTGTTTGATGTGCTGCCTCAAAAGCGTTGACTTTCCCACACCCTTCTGCCCGAGAAGGCCGATTATGCGGCAGTCCCAGTTGATGGAGTTGTGAAAATCGCGAAAAAACGACATCGGGGTCGATTCCAGAAGATAGCGGTAGGTGGCTCTCAAATTTTCCATATTTCAAGCAATTATGCTGCAAAGATAGAAAATTGCATCAATTATAGTGCAACTTTTGCTAAAAATTGCATCATTTATCGTGCAATTTTCGAGAACTAGGGCTAAAATTCACTATTTTGCACCTTGACCAGTGCAGTTAGCGACGAAAATTGCTTTAACTATGGTGCAAATCCTATCAATGAAGACCCGTTCTTTCGCAGGTGGATTCTTTCTCAGCTTGGAGCGGAGTGAAAATAATTATAGTATTAAATCTGATACTAATTTTATTGGTTTTTCTTTAATATTTGCGGAGATTTGAAATAAATACCTATATTTGTATCATATTTGATACTAAATGATATGGAGAAGGTATTTGATGAATATGGCATTTACGATTTCGGGGATGAAGAGATTGTGAGGCAGCTTTGCTCCCGTTTGAGGGAGGCCCGGAAAGGATGCTGTTTTTCCCAACAGGAATTGGCTGAGAAATCAGGAGTGTCTATCGCCTCCATAAAACGGATAGAAAGCGGGACGGTGAGTGATCTCAATTTGGTGACCATCATTAAGTTACTCCGGGCGACCGGACTTTTGGGAGGCATCTCTCAGATGATTCCCGAAATTCCGGAGTCGCCTTTTCTAAGTGACGGGACAACGGGGGAAGGTAAAAAATATTGCCGAAAATCATACAGGAGGATTGAAGATGGAAAATGATTCTCTGACAGTAAATGTTTTTCTTTGGGGAACTTGTATAGGTAGGCTTAAATGGCTTAGGGACAAGCAGTTGTCTGCGTTCCAATTCACGGACGAGTATTTTGCTCTTCCGTACGATGTCTGTCCTATGACCCACAGAAAGAGCAGCGCCCTTTCTTCATTCTATGGGAAGACGGGGGAATTGTATCAGGGGCTTCCGGAATTTCTTTCAGATGCCCTCCCGGACAAATGGGGCTCGACCCTCTTTGACAAGTGGCTTTCTGACAACAGGATATCTGCAGCGATGTCAACACCTCTTCTGAAACTTTCTTATATCGGGAAAAGGGCGATGGGAGCGTTTGAATTTGTTCCGGAATACTGCGAAGAAATTGATGCGACGGTGGACATATCATCTCTATCTGATCTTGCTGCCAGAATATACAGGGACAGGGAAGGGGCGACCGCAAGGGATGGAGACTCTCTCACGATGAAAAAACTCATATATCTCGGAACTTCCGCAGGAGGTATGCGCCCCAAGGCCGTGGTGTCATATAATCCCCGGACAGGTGAATTCCGCTCGGGGCAGGTTGCGCTTCCGGAGGGCTTCAAGCATTATATAATCAAGTTCAAGGAGGATAGGGAGAGTCCTACAGCCGAGATTGAAATGGTTTATTACGAAATGGCGAAAGCTGCGGGGATTGAGATGATGCCTTGTTTTCTGAAGAATGTCGAGGGTGTGAACCATTTTATGACGGAACGGTTTGACCGTCGCGGCGGGGAAAAGATTCTGACTCAGACTCTTGCCGCGATGATGCCGGGGGCTACCGATTATATGAAACTGTGCTGGCTTTCGGACCGTCTTAATCTTCCGAAGGAAGACCGCGACCAGATTTTTCTCCGTATGGTGTTCAACTTCGTTGCCGGGGTGTCGGACGACCATAACAAGAACATTTCCTTCACGATGGACCGTGACGGAGTTTGGCGGCTCTCTCCTGCGTATGATGTGATGTTCACTGCAAATGTGTGGGAGAACAGTTCGGCGTATATTCATTCGACGGGGGTGATGGGGAAAAGGTCAAGCCTGACAAGGGAGGATTTTCTGGACTTTGCCGAGGATTTTGTTGACAATCCACAAGAGAAAATCGATAAGGTCCTTTCTGCCGTGTCGCGCTTCGGGGCTTTCTGCGACAATTACGGGGTGGAGCAGGGGGTGAAATCGAAAATACAGTCGGTGCTGGACACTCTCAATGTCTGAAAAAACTGAATCATCCTACCAAGTTCAGTCAAAAATCTCTACCTTTGCGCGGATTTGTGATTTTTGTTTGCGATGGCACTTGAAAGTGATATTATACGGGCTTTGAGGCAGGTTTATGACCCTGAGATTCCTGTCAATATTTATGACCTTGGGCTGGTTTATGAGCTCAGGGTGGACGAGGAACATAATGTTTTCATCCAGATGACCCTCACTGCTCCGAACTGTCCTATGGCGGACTATGTCGTGGACGAGGTTCAGAAGGCGGTGGAGGATGTGCCGGGGGTTGTGAGCGTGAAGGTGGAGCTGGTGTTCGAGCCTGTCTGGGACAAGAGCAGGATGTCGGAGGAAGCACTCGTTGAGCTAGGCCTTGACGATGATTGATATGGAAACTCGTGAAGTCTATTTCTCTTTGGGAAGCAATCTTGGAGACAGGGAGGCTGCTCTGCGGAAGGCGCTGGGCCTGATGGAGGAGCGGTTTTCCGCTTTGGAGGGAACTTCGCGAGGCATCGTTAAGCTCTCTTCCTTTCTGGAGACCGAGCCCTGGGGCTTCGAGGCGCCGACTCCCTTTATTAATTGCGCCGTCCGCTTTGACCTCGAGAGCCCTGCGGAGGAAATCCTTAGGGTGTGCAAGGAGATAGAGCGGGAGATGGGCAGGAGCAATTCCGGCCCCCGGTATGACAGTGAAGGAAAAAGGATATACGAATCCCGTCCCATTGACATTGACATTCTTCTTTGCGGGGACGAGCGCATCCAGACCCCCACTCTCACCGTTCCCCACCCGCTGATGCGGGAGCGCGACTTCGTTATGATTCCCCTTCGCGAAATCCTGCCGCCCGAGGTGAGCGTCGTGATTGTTTGTATGAACCGGCTGGATAATCTTTATCCCTGCCTGGAGAGCCTTCGGGAGCATACTTCCGTTTCATTTGAGACTTTGGTGGTCTCTTATATGTTTTCGGAGGAGAACCTTCGGAAAGTGCGGGAGGATTTCCCCTGGGTGAGGTTTATCGAAAGCCGGGAACTGCGGGGATTTTCCGAGAACAACAATCTGGCTTTGCGGGAGGCCCGGGGGCGGTATTGCTTTGTGCTTAACGACGACACCGAGATCCGCTCCGACACAATAGGAAAACTGGTTGAGGATTTCGAGAGACTTCCGCAGAACACCGCAATCGTCGCCCCGCGCCTTGACAACGCCGACGGCTCCCTTCAGCTTTGCGGCCGTCCGCCTTACCCTGCGCGCTACTACGCCCTCCAGCAGTGGCATCTTCACCGCGAGCCCATCGACGACAGAGCGGGGAAAACTCCGGTTTTCGGGGAGGTTTATCCTACTTCAAACATTAGTGGCGCCGCTTTTCTAATTCGAACCGACATATTCCGGGAACTTGGCTGGTTTGACGAGACCTATTATTTCACCCCCGAGGACATAGCCCTTTCGACCCTTGCCCGAAAGAGGGGATACAGCGTCTGGGTGGATGCAGGGGCGGCGGTCGTGCACAAATGGAGAACCACCGCGAGCCGGCTTTCTCCTGCCGTAAGGCCTTCTGCCGTAAGGGGTTCGCTCATTTTCTTCAGCGGCGGCTCTTCTTTCAGGTATTTCCTTCTCGCCCTTTGCGTCTGGAGCGCAGAAATGGGTAAAAGGATTAAGGCTGCCCTTCGTAACGCTCTGAACCCGAGCGAAGAGAACCGGATGAAGCTTCGGACTTTCCGCAACATTACCCGCAGCGTCTTCACCCGCCGCACCCCCAAGGAGATATTCGTAAAATACTATAAATCCCTTTGATTCTATGGAGAAAGTTCTGGCTATAGTTGTGACCTTCAACGGGATGAAGTGGTTGGAGAGGTGTTTGGGAAGCCTTAGGGACAGCTGCCCGCGGCCTGATGTGCTTGTTGTTGACAACGGCTCCACTGACGGCACGAGGGAGTGGGTGAGAGAGAACTGTCCTGAAGTGGAGATGGTCCTCAGGGACGACAATCCGGGTTTCGGGGCGGCGAACAACATCGGCCTTCGCCTTGCACTCGAGAGGGGCTACGACTATGTCTATCTGCTGAATCAGGACGCCTGGGTGGAGAAAGACACTCTTCGCCTCCTCATTGATGCCGCAGGGGCGGGCTGGGGGATTCTGAGCCCCGTTCAGAACGATGCCGCGGGGCGGATGGACAGGCAGTTCGAGAGAAAATGCGGAAAGTTTCTCGAGGGCGGGCAGCCTGTTGCGGAGGTGCCTTTCGTGATGGCAGCCCATTGGCTGATTCCGGTGGAAGTCGTGCGCAAGGTGGGCGGGTTTTCCCCTGCCTTCAAACAGTACGGAGAGGATGACAACTACATAGACAGGCTTCACTATTTCGGCCTTCAGTGCGCAGTCGTTCGCTCGGCAAAGGCGACCCACGACCGCTCGAGCAGGCCGACCCCCAAACAGAAGCGGATGAGGCTAAAATGCATTGCGGTGGTGGTAAGGCTCTCTTCTCCTTTGAGGCCTTTCCCTCTGAGAGCCGCGCTCGCTCCTTTTGAACTTGCCGGGATGGCGGTGAAAAACCTCTCGCTTATTCCGCTGAGGTTCATTCCTACGCTCCTTGGGAGGATGGGGGAAATAAGGAAGATGAGACGCATATCCAAAGCCCCCGGCGCCTTCCTGAACGGGGCCGAATAAAAGCGGTCTTCCGCACCGTTTTTATATCCGAAGGAGCAATCTTACATCCGAAAGTGCGGCTATAGAAACAGCCGGGCGACGATTCTTCTGAAAGTCCACTGAATCTTTTTCAAAACCAGGCGAAATCCCTCGGGGCGAGTCTGGCCCGAGTGGCGCACAACCTCAAGATACGGAACCTTGCGGGAACTCACACCCTCTCCAAGCAGCATTTCCGGCCGCAGGCCCTCTTTCCAGCACACAGGCATAAGCCCCAGCTGGTCCCTGGCGGAATAATTCTGCATCTCATTCCACCATCCGTCTGAAACCCGTATGACTGCGGGGTCATTGTGGCGGCGGAGAATCACATTGTTTTCCATCATCCCCCAGTGCTCCGGATAGCCCATCGAAAGAAGATGCCTCCTCTGGCGGAGCGCTTCCCTAAGGCTGATTCTCATATCCTTGTAACAGCGGGCAATCTCCTGATAGACACAGTCCCTGTCCGGCGAAGGATGAGCGACAATGGCCATTTTTACACCCTCGGCGATTTTCCCGTTGACTTTTTCATAGAACTCCGCTCCCTTTATAAGAACGTTCGCATCAATCCACAGGCTCCATTCATATTCGGGAAGGACGATGTGCGGCTGGAGTTTCGGGTAGCGGGCCACTCTCGTGTTGCTTTCTGAAGTGAACGGAATCGGGCGGATTTCCCACACTCCGACCCTCGGCCCCTTGATGCAGTCGGAGAAGCAGATGTAGTCGAACTCGGGGTCAATCGCCTCGGGCTGCAGAAGAGCGTCATAATTCCCCACAAGAGCGGTGTATATTACCTTTTTATTCATAAATCGCTGTGTTTTATC
>CAYNDY010000033.1:0-8199 GCA_964396105.1 uncultured Muribaculaceae bacterium | reverse complement strand
TATATTTTCTTTCTGATTTTCAGCATTTTCCGATGTGCAGTTTAGAGTTTACAAAACTTCGCTCTCCGCGGCTGAGGGCAAAGAAATAGGTCCCCACGAGCGTTGCAGCCGTCCCCACAGCAAGAACAGCGAGAAGCCGCCACACCCCCGCGTCCATCAGTCTCCACACAGGGAAAGTCACCGCAAGAGTAAGCGCCGCGACGGGGAGCACCTTTGCGAGCACCTCCTTCCAGAACATCACCAGCGGAAAGCCTGTCTCTTTTCGGAGGATGAGAAGTTTCACGACATCGGTCACAAGGTAGATTCCGATGAAAACGATGTAGCAGGAATATGCCGGGGCGCCCAGACGGAAAAGAATCCAGGTCAGCGGGAAAATCAGAAGCATCACGGAGGAGACCGTTATGTAAAAGCGCCGGATGTTGCCCCTCGCCTGGATGACGGTTGAGAACGGGGACATCATAATGTCAAGGCACATCCCTGCAATCGCGAGGCGGGTGAAAAGCGCCGTGCCCTCCGGAACTATGTCGCCGAGCCAGAGCCTAAGGAGAATCTCAGCCTCGAAAAGGAACGGGACGCCGAGGAGGAAAATGATGAGGAATGCGTATTTGGAGCCCTTGCAGGCTATTGTAAAGGCATAGCGGGTGTCGCCCCTGACGTATGATTTTGTAATTTGGGGGTTCATTGCCGTGAGGACATTGGTCACGAACTGCTTTACCATAGTCTCCACATTCATCGCGATTCCCCTCATCGTGTTGAACACGACTCCGAAAAAGTAGTTGACAAGAAGCGTAACTCCCTGGGTGTTCACAAGATAGACAGCATTCGAGAGCCCGTTCCAGCCGGCGAATCCGAACATAGAGCGGAAAAGTGCGCGGTCAAAGCCCGGACGGAGAGTGCTTTCAGGGAAGCGGCGGAGGCTGTAGGCGGCGTAAAGGGCCTTTGCAATGAAGGCCACGGCGCACATAAGAGCCCCGTAGGTGATGAGCTTGTCCAGCGGCGAGATGCTAAGAAGCAGGGCCACTCCGAGTTTCAGCACGCCCTCCACGACCCCGATTACGGCGAAGGCCCGCATATTTTCGTGGGCTATGATGGTGGAGTTGAACGGCACGCTGACAAGGTTGATGACAAAGGTGGCGAGGCTGAACTGGAAAAGAATCAGCGCGGCACCGGTCCTTCCCTCGGGAAGCTGCATCACATTGCCGATGTACCACACTCCCAGTGGCTCCGCGACCGCGATTACAACAAGAGCGACCAGCAGCATTATGCTAAGGGCAGTCGAGAAGACCTTGCGGAGCCTCTCGCCGTCCTCCCGTCCGATTTCCACGGTGAGGAAGCGGCTGATGGCGATGGAGAGGGAGTTGGTGATGATGGCCATCATCGCGACGAAGCCGCCCACGCTCTCATAGACGCCCTTGTCCTCGATTCCGAGCGACTGGAGAACCACCCTTGCGGTGAACAGCCCTATGAGCATCAGAACGAACATACGGAAGTACAGTGCAAGGGTGTTCCTCGCAATCCTGCGGCTGCTTTCCGAAATGTTTCCGGAGGGGGTATTCTTCCTTTCCGAGCTCATAAAATTGAATCAAATCGCACAAAGTTAATCGGTTTTCGCCAAAATTTCCTACCTTTGGCATCTTAATAATACAAAATCAATAACAATATGGATAAAAAAGCAATTTCAGCGAAATTCGAAACTCTCTACGGAGGAAAAGGCGATTTCTATGCTTCTGCAGGCCGAATCAATCTCATCGGCGAGCACACTGACTACAACGGCGGGTTCGTTTTCCCGGGTGCAATTGACAAGGGCATCGTGGCAGAAATTAGGCTCAACGGCACTTCCCGCGTGAAGGCTTTCGCGCTTGACCTTGACGAGTTCTGCGAGTTCGGACTCCGCGAGGAGGATGCTCCGACTCAGAGCTGGGCACGCTATATTTTCGGCGTTTGCCGCGAGACCGTCAAGAGGGGCGGAAAAGTCGAGGGGTTCGACACCGTTTTCTCAGGCGACGTTCCTCTCGGAGCCGGAATGTCTTCTTCCGCTGCGCTTGAGAGTACATTCGCATTCGCGCTCAACGACATTTTCTCAAACGGAATCGACAAGTTTGAGCTTGCCAAAATCGGACAGAGCACCGAGCACAACTACTGCGGCGTGAACTGCGGAATTATGGACCAGTTCGCTTCAGTTTTCGGAAAGAAGGGCAACCTTATGAGGCTCGACTGCCGCAGCCTCGAATTCGAGTATTTCCCGTTTGATCCGGGCAAATATGGCTACAAGCTCGTTCTGCTGAACTCCTGCGTAAAGCACGAGTTGGTCGGCTCCCCGTACAACGACCGCCGCGCATCCTGCGAGAGGGTTGCGAAGGTTCTGGGCCAGGAGTTCCTCCGCGGCGCCACAATGGAGCAGCTTGACGCCGTCAAGGACAAGATTTCCGAAGAGGATTATATGCGTGCGCGCTATGTGATCGGCGAGGAGAGAAGGGTGCTCGACGTTTGCGACGCTCTCCAGAAGGGCGACTACGAGACCGTGGGCGCAAGGATGTACGAGACCCACTGGGGTATGTCCAAGGACTATGAGGTTTCCTGCGAAGAGCTTGACTTCCTTGCAACCGTTGCGAAGGAGTGCGGAGTTTCAGGTTCCAGGATTATGGGCGGCGGTTTCGGCGGCTGCACCATCAACCTCGTCAAGGAGAGCCTCTACGACTCGTTCATCGCCACTGCGAAGGCCGAGTTCGCGAAGAAATACGGCCACGAGCCAATCGTGATTGACGTAGTCATTTCCGACGGAGCACGCAAGCTCGAAGATGCCGAATAAAAGGCGGTAATCAACATCTTCCCCACGCACATATAGTTTGGCCCAAAAGTTATAATTTGACTTTTGGGTCATTCTTTTTTTATGCGTTTTTGTAATGTGCTTTGCGGTAGGCGAGGGGCGTGAGGCCGGTGTGGAGCTTGAAATAGCGGGTGAAGAACGACGGGTCGCTGAAATTGTACTCCCAGACTATCTGGCGGATGGTGTGGTCGCTCCCGCTGAGATCCAGTTTGAGCTTCAAGATGGCGTAGTGGTCGATTAGCGACTTGGTGTTGTGGGAGCTGATGTGCTTGCAGATTACGTTGAGGTATTTGGGCGTTATGTTCAGCCTGTCGGCGTAGTAACTCACCTCGCGGGACTTCTTGTAGTCGCTTTCGAGCGTGCGCATAAAATTGTCGAAAAGCGCCCTTTCCCTCTTGGACCCGTCAGCTGTCGGGGTCTGGCTCGGGAAGCGGATGAGGTAGTCGTGGAAACCTATGAAAAATGCCTTCAACTGGCAGATTACAAGCGAAGTGAGGCAGCGGCAGTCCCTCTGGCGGAAATATGTAAGGAGAAGGCTGAACATCCCCGAGACAATCTCCGTGACTATGTGCGAACCGCCCCTGCACCGGTCTTCCCGCAGAGAGGAATAGACGGTGTGCTCAAGGTCAAGGCTCGCTTCCCGAAGGATTGACGGGGAATAGCAGAGGGCGTCGAGGGCGAAATCCTCCGACGGGGCGCTTGTGGAGACCAGATCTCCCGGGAAAAGGGTCATCACCGAGTCCTCCTCCATCCTCATCGGCTTGTAGTTCACAAGGATTGTCGCGCTCCCTTTTTTGCAGAGCATTATGGCCCCGCCGGTCATCATCCCGTCCGGGCTTATTTCCGCGGTGTCCCGCACCCCCACCAGGAGATGCGCCTCCGCACTGAATGTAACTTCGTTGTCCATTAGTAAAACTGTTAGTAGGAGGTTACCTCCGTTTTGTCCCACAAATGTCGTGATTTTTGGGACAAAATGCCCCGTTTGTTCCGAAAAGTACCACCTTTCTATCTTTTTGTGCAACGCCCGCCCCCGTTTTCCGCAATACCTTTGCAGCCGAAAAAATAGTGGTAAATGATATTCAACAAGTGTAATTTATTCATCGGGGCGGTGGCAGCGTTGTCCCTTCTCCCGATGACGGCTCCCTTTGCGGGGGCTCAGCAGCCTTCAGGAGCCATCGTTCAGAGCTCCGAAGCCCTCCCAAGTTCTGACTCTGCGGCTCAGTCCGCCACGTCGGACTCCCTCGCCCTCGGCCTTGAGGACATCTTTTCTTTAATCGACTCCGACAACAGGACTCTCCAGATGCTCCGATCCGGCGTTGAGGCGGCAGAGGAAGGAGTCAAGAACGCGAAACTCGCCCTCAGTCCGGACATCAATGCGAAGGTCAGCGTCAGCTACATCGGCAACGCCTTTCTCACCGACAGGGATTTCTCCAATTTCACCCGCACCGAGACCCCGCATTTCGGCAACACCTTCTCCATCGACGCCAGTCAGGTCGTGTATGCCGGCGGCGCAATCAAGGCTGGGATTGACCTTGCGAAATATGGCCTCGAAAGGAGCAACCTCACTCTCGAGAAGACCCGCCAGTCCCTCAGGCTTGTCGCCGCGGGGCAATATCTCGACCTCTACCGCGTCCGTAACGGAATAAAGGTCTATAAGGAAAACATATCCCTCACCGAGAAGCTCATCTCGGACATCCGCATCCGCCGCGAACAGGGACTTGCCCTCGCGGACGACGTGACCCGCTATGAACTTCAGCTCCAGAGCCTTCTGCTTGAACTGGAGAGGCTTCAGAACACGGCCGACGTTATGAACTACAGGCTCTGCGAGTCGCTCTGCCTTCCGGAGGGCACCATACTTTCGACGGACCTCCCTTCTTCCGAGGCTGACTCAGGGACGCCCCTCGGACAGTGGCAGGATGTGGCGGAGCAGTCTTCGCTCACCCTCAGGCTCGCCCGTGTGGGGCAGAATGAGGCCGATGCGGCGCGCCGGGTCGCCCTTAGCGATATGATTCCGAAAATCGCGATTGTGGCGCACGATGACCTCAACGGCCCTATTACCTTCGAGATTCCCCCAATCAACAAAAACCTCAACATCTGGTATGTGGGGCTCGGTGTGAACTACAGTTTCGGCTCTCTCTACAAGTCCCGCGCGAAACTCCGTCAGGCGGAGGCTTCCTCCCGCGTGGCAGCAAAGGCGGTGGATGTTTCGGCGGAGAACCTCCGGAGCGATGTGAAGCAGGCCTATTCCGACTATATGCTCGCCTTCACCGAACTTGAAACGCGCAAAAAGAGCCTTCAGCTCGCCAGCGAGAACTATGACAGGGTCTATTACAGGTATATGGAGCAGCTCGCGCTCGTTACCGATATGCTGGACGCTTTCACTATGAAGCTGAATGCGGAAATCGGGGTGGCTGATGCCGAGGCTGAAATCCAGTACCGCCTGTGTAAATTGAAATATACTGCAGGAACGCTGTAAAGGCGGTCCTAAAAAGCGGATTGCTGCTCTATGTGAACCTCTAAATAATTATAAATGAAGATATTATGAAAAACAAGAAAGTAATCAAACGAATATACAACACCATTACAATCCTCATCCTGCTTTGCGGAGTGCTCTACATCTGCAGCCGCTTCATCCATTTCGGCAAAGTGGAATATACCGACGACGCCCGTGTGGACCGTCACATCGTTCCGGTGAACACCCGCGTGCAGGGATTCATCAAGGAAATCCGCTTCGAGGACTACCAGAGGGTGCACAAGGGCGACACTCTCGTGATTATCGACGACTCCGAGTACCGTCTCCGCCTGGCTCAGGCCGAGGCCGACCTCGAAAGGACGCTCTCCGGAAAATCCACCGACGCGGCCTCTCTGAAAACCATCGAGAGCAATGTGACCGTGTTCGACTCCGGCATCGAGGAGGCGAAGGAGAACCTCCGCAACGCCGAGAACGACTACAACCGCTACAAGGTGCTTATCGGCAAGGATGCCGTCACCCAACAGCAGTACGACGCCGTGGAGACCCGCTACAAGACCGCCAAGGCCCGCTATGAGCAGGTTCTCCGCCAGAGAAACTCAGTAAGCCTCGGAAGGGAGGAGCAGCAGGGCCGCCTCGGACAGAGCACCGCTATGGTCCGGGTCGCAAGTTCCGCCCTCGACCTTGCCCGCCTCAACCTCTCCTACACTGTCATCATCGCACCTGCAGACGGAAGGGTTGGCCGCAAGGATATCCACATCGGACAGCTTGTCCAGCCGGGTCAGCTTCTTACCCGCATCGTGGACGACTCCGGAGTCTGGGTGGTTGCCGACTACCGCGAAAGGCAGCTTGAGCACATCGCAGTGGGCGCTGAGGTCAAGGTGAAGGCAGACGCAATTCCCGGGAAGGAATTCCGCGGAAGGGTTGAGTCTCTTTCCTCCGCGACCGGTTCAGCCTGGCTGTCTTCCCCTGTGAACAACGCCACCGGAAACTTCGTGAAGGTGGAGCAGAGAGTTCCCGTGAGGATTGAACTCCTCGACCTTTCGGACGAAGACTGCGAGGCTCTTCTCGCTGGTCTGAATGTGGAGACGGAGGTAAAATTCTGATATGGGACAGCAGCCTCAGCCGATGGAATTCTCGATGCCGATGTATCGGGAATTCGTCCCCAAGGCCATCCGCCCGTGGATTTATGTATTCTTCGCCGTCGTTTTTCAGCTTAGCGGCGGAATATACCTCGGTTCGCTCACGCGGATGATAGGGGAGACCTCCTTTATGAGGGAGGATATAATGATGGTGGGCCTGTGCGGCGTGGTGGGGGTATGTATGCCTTTCCCCTTCCTCTTCCGTTTCAAGTTCCGCTTCACCAACAAGCAGCTTCTTCTGAACGCGGCGACCGTGATTCTTGTCTGCAACGTTCTGAGCCTGTATGTCCACAGCCTCCCGATACTTTGTGTAATAGCGTTCGTGGCCGGCTTCTTCAAACTTTGCGGCACCTTCGAATGTATGTCCAATATCCAGCTCTGGATTGCCCCGGGCAGGGATTTTACCATATTCTTCCCCCTTCTCTACATAATAATAATCGGGGATATGAGCCTCTCGTCGTTCATCGCGAACAACCTCGCCTACTTCTTCGGGGGCTGGCAGGCGATGCACTGGTTTATGATAGGGCTTCTC
This sequence comes from uncultured Muribaculaceae bacterium, assembly GCA_964396105.1. Taxonomy (GTDB): domain Bacteria; phylum Bacteroidota; class Bacteroidia; order Bacteroidales; family UBA932; genus Cryptobacteroides. The sequence goes on along the minus strand of CAYNDY010000033.1, from coordinate 1,228 downwards.
GCCATCGTCATAATAACCCTTCTGACCCTGACACGCAATGTGAGGATTATGATGAAAATTCCGCTCGTGAGCCTGGACTGGCTGGGCTGCGTCCTGTGGTCTCTGACCCTTCTGCAGGCAATCTGGCTCTGCACCTACGGCGAATACTGTAACTGGTTTGACAGCCGGGTGTTCTGCACCGTGTGCCTTATGTTTGTGGTGACGCTCGTAATGTGCCTAAAGCGAATGTTCCGCATCCGCCATCCGTTCATAGACCCTAAAGCCTTCACCTACAAGGGCCTGCTGCCGGTTCTCGCGCTTTTTGCCGTCTGCGAGTTTATGTCCGCGGGGTCCAAGTCTCTTCAGAATGTTTTCCTTACGGCGGTTCTCGGCTACGGCACACAGACGATGACGGTTTTCTCCCTTCTGGAGTGGACGGGGGTTGTCGCAGGATGCCTTTTCGTCATTTTCTGGATAAAGAAACTCGGATGGAGATACACCAACCTCCTCATTCTGGGCTTTGTGGCACTGCTTAGCTACCACGTCATAATGTATTTCACCATATCCCCGGACACGAACATCGGGGCGTTCTATCTCCCTACGATGCTCCGTACCTTCGGATATTCGGTGTTTTTCAGCATCCTCTCCATCTATCTTGAGGAAAAGATGACCTTCCAGCACTTTTTCCAGGGCCTGTGCATCTGCGGATTCGTGCGCAACGGGCTGGCAGAGTCCATCGCTTCCGCCATCTACGCCCATTTTCTGCGCTACTACAAGGCTGACTATTTCACGCATTTTATCCCGGACGCAGTCCAGGGAGTCCCGGCCTCAGCTGCTTCAGCGGCCATTTCTGCAAAGATGACCGCGCTCGCTCCGATGATGGCGGGAATCAAGACCCTGTTCGGATGGACCTGCATCATAGGCACTCTGGTTCTGCTTCTTTTCCTTCTCTACGACATCGAGCCTGTGCGCAACGGGTTCAAGAAGATGCCGTCGTGGAAGGATGTGGGTGCTAAACTTAGAGTCAGCGTGTCCGAATAAAAAGCGGTCTACTGCGTTGTTCTCCTAGCCAAAATCCTCACAACCGAAAGGTTGCTGCGGTATTTGGCGTCGTCGAGAGCCTTGTATCCCATCTTCTTATTCGAACACTTTCATATTAATTTTTGTATGTGAGTTTTGAAAATCTCCTTTAATTATGCAGTTTGGGCGGAAATGATTATTTTTGCAGGATTTATTTCCCCACTTGGGG
>CAYNDY010000032.1:0-15461 GCA_964396105.1 uncultured Muribaculaceae bacterium | reverse complement strand
CGATTTTCGGCGTCATCGGCACGGTGTTCTCCGGCTGGCTCTCGGACAAGGTCTTCAGGGGAGACAGGAAATACCCGGCCTTCGTGGCTGGTGTGCTTGAAGCCCTCGCGCTTGTGCTCTTCCTCTTCGGAGGCGGCAGCCACTGGGTTCTCGTCCTCTCGATGGTCCTCTTCGGAGTGGCGATCGGAGTGCTCATCTCCTTCCTCGGCGGGCTTATGGCAATCGACCTCGTGCCCAGAAAGGCGACGGGTGCGGCCCTCGGCATCGTGGGCATGGCTTCCTACGCCGCAGCGGGCGTGCAGAACATCATCACGGGAGTCCTTCTCGACGGCCACACCTACGAGGCGGTGAACGCCCTCGGCGAGACCGTCACCAAGCACGACTACTCCCTAGTGAGCTGGTTCTGGCTGGGCGCGGCGACCATCTCGTTCCTTCTCCCGATTCTCAACTGGCGGCGCAAGCAGCAGACGATATAGCGGAGAAATACGCAGCTTACATCCCATTTCGCGGACCTAATTTCTGCGAAATGGGATTTTTTTTGTCCTCCGCTTTAGCATAGTCCCCGACAAAGTTGTCTTATATGTACAAACATAATTATTCGCACTAAAATCAAATAATATGAAATCACGCTTTTTAGCGGCCGTGTTGCCTCTTGCCGCGCTCGCGGCGCTGCTCGCCTCCGGCTGTCAGAAACAAAGAGTGTCCGAAGTCAGGGACACCGTAGTCATCCAGACGAAGATCGCCTCCACGTCCCCGGTTACGGCAGCTGCCGGCGGGACGGATGAGATCACCATCTACGCCACCTGTGATTGGGTCCTCACCGCCGAGGACTGGTTCACCGTCACTCCGTCCGTCGGGACGAGGGGCATCAGCGAGTCAACGCTCACCACGACTCCGAACACGACCGGGGCTGACCGCACCGGAACGATCACTCTCACGGCCGGGTCCTATTCCGGAACATACACATTCACCCAGAAAGGCATCTAGAATTGAAAAACTACAGAAAAATATTCGACTACCTCTTCAGCGGGGTTGAAGTCCCTGACAAGGTGAAGGAGAAGTTCTCCCTCTGGATGAGTTCCAGGGGCGATGATTCCGAGGTGACAGACCTCCTCAGGGAGTACTGGGACTCGGCGCCGCTCCAGAACGAGGATTTCGACATCGACGGCGGACTCCGCTCCCTTCTATCGCGCATCGAAGGGACTGACGGTGCCCGTGCCGAGGCTGCCCGCAAAGGGGCGCGCCGTGTGAGGTTCCTCCGCTGGGCCTGCGGGATCGCCGCCGCCTTCGTCCTCTTCGCTGGAGGATGGGCTCTCGCGAGGTTCACGTCCACTCAGAAGGAGACGGTTCTTCTCGCGTCCGACGAGGCCATAGCCACCTACTCCCTCTCCGACGGCTCGAGGGTACATCTCAACCGCGGCAGTTCGCTTTCCTATTCGGAGGCGTTCGGCGGAAGGGAAAGAAGGGTGAGACTCAGCGGTGAAGGGTACTTCGACATTGCGAAAGACCCGTCCCGGCCGTTCATCGTCGAGATGGACAACTCCCTACGCGTACAGGTGCTCGGCACTTCGTTCAACGCCGCCTGCTACAGGGGCAGCAACAGCGCCGAGGTGATCCTCCGAAGCGGAAGCGTGCAGTTCGGCGACGCCGGGGGCAGGGAGAAAGTCATCCTGCATCCCAACCAGCGGCTCACCTGGACGGACGGCACCACCGCGATCGAGGCTGTGGACGCCTCGCAGTGCTGCCGGTGGTACGAGAGACGTATGGTCTTTGACAACGCCTCCCTCTGCGACATCGTGAGCAACCTGTCACACAAGTATCAGAAGGATATCAGGCTCAGCGCCTCAGGCCTTAGTGCAAAGAGGATGTCGCTCACTGTGGGCGACGAGCCTCTGGAGGAGGTCCTTGACCTTGTCTGCCTGCTGCTCCCGGTTGACTGGAGGGCGGACGGAGACACCATCACAATTGAAAACAAACCACAAAAACACTGAATATGATAGGAATTTCTAAAACGGTTCCTTCACTCTCCAAGGTCGCGGCCCTGGTCGCAGCCCTGCTGCTCTCGGGCGCGCTCTGCCTTACCGCGCAGAACCGCACCGCGAGCGTGAACGTGAAGGATGTCACAGTCAAGGAACTTCTCAAGGAGATTGAAAAGGGGAGTTCATTCACTTTCGCATACGTGGATTCCGACATAGACCCGTCGAAGCGGGTCAGCGTCAATGCCACGGACGAGAAGATAGAGACCATACTCGCTAAGGCTCTTCCGGAGATGAACGCCGAGTTCAAGGGGGACAAGATCGTCCTCAGCAGGAAGGCCCAGGCTTCCTCTGACGAGGCCCGGAGCAAGGCTCCCGCCCGCAAGGTCAGCGGCCGTGTCCTCGGTGAGGACGGCTCTCCGCTTGTCGGCGCGATGGTCATCGAGAGGGGCACGTCGAACGGCACCGCCACTGACATCGACGGCAACTACGCCCTCACCGTACGCGGGGACGTGACCCTCGAGGCGTCGCTCCTCGGCTTCGCCACTGTCGCCGTCCCCGTCGCTCTGACTCAGACGAAGGCCGACTTCACTCTGAAGGAAGACGCCCTCGTGCTTGACGACGTGGTCGTCATCGGCTACGGCGTGCAGAACCGCAGGGATGTCACCACAGCCGTCTCGTCCATCAAGGCTGAGGACTTCCGCAACGCGGCCACCACGGACTTCCGTGAGTCGATGGCGGCGAAGATGCCTGGCGTGCAGGTGCTTAACCTCGGCGGCCAGCCGGACGGCAACGTGACCGTGAGGGTCAGGGGAATCCAGTCCGCCACCGCGGGTAACGACCCGCTTTACGTCATTGACGGCATACCGAGCGACGCTAGGGCGTTCGCTAACCTCGAGGGCACCGACATCGAGAGCCTCGAAGTGCTGAAAGACGCGTCCGCGGCTGCGATCTACGGTTCCAGGGGCTCATGCGGAGTGGTGATCGTCACCACCAAGAGGGGAAGCGGCGAGGAGCCGGTCATCTCCTACGACGGTCAGTTCAGCGTCAGCCAGGTGTCAAAGAAGATCGATATGCTCAACGCGTATGAGTTCGCCCAGCTGTTCGTCGACGCGCGCAACGGCGCCTACCTTTACAACAACCCCGAGGGCTCCATCGGCGACCCTTCGCCGTCCCGTCCTGAGACCTATCACCGCATAGACCCGATCGTCTCCGCCTACCTCGAGGACGAGACCGGCACGCTCACGGACACCGACTGGCAGGACGCGATTTTCCGCAACGCACTCTCGCACAAGCACTCCCTGAGCGTCACCGCGAAGAAGAAGGACTTCAACTACTACATCGGTGCGAACTACCTCTACCGCGAGGGAACGGTCATCGGATCGGATTTCCGCAGGTACGGCCTCAGGGCCAACTTCGACGGACGCAAGGGCCGCGTCAAGTACGGCGTCAGCTTCTCCCCGTCCTATTCGAAGACCAACTACGTGGACACCGACTCCCAGTACGGCAGCGACGGCGTGATCGCGTCCGCCCTGATGGCTCCGCCTATCTTCCCGGTCTATAACTCCGACGGAAGCTACAACTGGGATATGAACGGTAAGCTCAAGCAGACCTGGAACACCCAGACCAACGAGGTGCTCAACCCTGTGGCGCTCGCCCTGGAGGTGGATGACGTCAGACAAAAGCTCAACCTCACCGGCAACGCCTACGCGAGCATCGAGTTCATCAAGGGGCTCGAGTACAAGTTCACCGCCGGCGGCGATTATTATTCCTACATAAGGGACTATTACCGTCCGTCGTACATCCCGCTGAGGACCGTGAAGTACTACGACCAGCCGTCCAACCCTACGGCGGCCAACTACGCCAACTCCTACTTCCACTGGAACATATCCAACCAGCTCTCGTTCAACCGCCGCTTCGGCGACCACTCAGTCAACGCAGTGGCCGTCTACGAGGCCGAGAAGCAGACCATCCAGACCTCCGCGCTGAAGGGTACGGGCGCGGTCGGGGACGACAAGATCCGCACGACCAAGGGCAAGACCCTCTCCATCGACGACACCTACAACAACAAATACTCCTACACCTTCGCCTCCTGGCTTGTCCGCGGGCAGTACTCCTACAAGGGACGTTATATGGTATCGGCATCCGTCAGGGGTGACGGTTCGTCGAGGTTCGCCCCGAAGACCCGCTGGGGCTATTTCCCTGCCGCTTCCGTCGGCTGGAGGATAAGCGACGAGCCGTGGATGAAGGGCGCGTCGAAGTGGATGAACGACCTCAAGCTCAGGGTCAGCGTGGGACAGACCGGTAACGCCCAGATCGGCAACTCCGAGTACCTCGCCCTCTACGGCTCGTCCACCCTCGATATGGGCAACGGAGTCGTGAACTCCGTCTATCCGACCCAGATCGCCAACGACCAGCTCGGCTGGGAGAAGAACACCCAGGTGAACGGCGGATTCGACGCTAGCCTCTTTGACGGCCTGCTCGGACTCAGCGCGGACTTCTACTACTCGAAGACCACGGATATGCTCCTCGACGTCCCGGTGTCATCCGTTTCCGGACTCACCACCTCGACGATGAACATCGGCTCAATGCAGAACAAGGGAGTGGAGCTCACGCTCACCTCGCACAAGAGGGTGGGGGACTTCAGCTTCGACTTCAACGCGAACTGGTCTCTCAACCGCAACAAGGTCCTGCACCTCGGCGACGAGGACGCTCCGATAATCAAGGAGTCCTCCTACTCCGGCGGCTATTACATCACCCAGGTAGGCTATCCGGTGGGCTGCTATTACCTCCTCGTCCAGGACGGCATCTTCCATAACCAGGAGGAGCTTGACACCTACCCGCATTTCGAGACAACCCAGGTCGGCGACTTCCGCTTCGTGGATGCCGACGGCGACGGAGTGCTCGACAAGGACAAGGACAGGGTCATCGTGGGCAACTATATGCCGGACTTCTACTACGGGTTCTCCATCCGTTTGGGGTGGAAGGGTCTTGACTTCTCCGCCGCCTTCCAGGGCGTCTACGGGAACGAGATTCTCAACCTCGAGAGGCGTTACCTCCTCAATATGGAGGCGTCGTCCAATATGATGAAGGAGTCCCTGCAGCGGTTCCCTTACGGCAACCTTAACCGTGCCACCCGCAAATCCACGGGAAACAACGGCTCCAGCACCTCCACCTTCCATCTCGAGGACGGCTCTTACCTCCGTCTCCAGAACCTCTCCATCGGCTACACACTGCCGAACCGCTGGTTCAAGAAGGCGGGCATATCCAACGCGAGGATCTACCTCCAGGGTACGAACCTCTTCACCTTCACGAACTACACGGGATATAACCCTGAGGTGAACAAGCGTTCTTCCGATGCGCTGCGTCCGGGCGAGGACTACTGCTCCTATCCGCTGTCAAGGACCTTCAGCATAGGCATAAACTTTAACCTGTAACGAGATTATGGACAAGAAGATATTGAAATTTACAGTCTTGGCCCTCACCCTCACGGGCCTTTGCGGCTGCTCCGACGCCTTTTTCGAGCAGTACCCGGCGAACAACGTGACGAAGGGCAACTTCTATCAGACCGACGACGACTTCAACCAGGGCATATATGCCTGCTATCAGAAGCTCAAGACCCAGATGGGGTTCTTCATCAACGAGCTAGCCTACCGCAGCGACGAGTGCGTGCTCGAGTCGATGGCCGTCTCCACACAGGACCGCTATGACCTCGACCATTTCCAGGAGAAGGCCAACAACGGCATCCTGAGCGACGTGTGGGACGCGTGGTACAACGGCATCTACCGCTGCAACGACGTCCTTGGCAACCTTGAAGGGAAGGATGTGAAGAACGCCGGGCAGTACCGCGGCGAGGCCCTTTTCCTCCGCTCGTGGTGGTACTTCAACCTCTACAACACTTTCGGAGGCGTTCCGCTCGCGACGACGGTCGTCTCTCCAGCTGACGCGAAGACGGTAAAGAGATGTACGGACGAAGAGATGTACCTGCGTCTCACGGCGGACCTCGCCGAGGCCGCGACGCTCCTCCCTGCGAAGCGCAGCGCCGAGAAGGCGAGAGTCACCCGTATCGCCGCGCAGGCTCTGCTCGGAAAGGTATACCTCACCTTCGGGAAATATCCCGAGGCTCAGGCCGTGCTGAAGGAGGCGCTCTCCGACAGCAACTTCGGCCTTATGGGCACGACGGCCGAGGTGTTCGATGTGGCGAACAAGATGAACAGGGAGATCATCTTCGCCCTCTACTACAACAAGACCGACGACAACGGCCATGGCTACTGGTACAGCACCAGCACAGGAGTCCTCGCCGACATCACCAACCCGACGCCGGAGTTCAAGGCGCTGTACGGCGCTGCCGACAACCGCCTTCCGCTGGTGAACACCTACACGAAGATCAGCAGCTCCCTCTATGTCCTGAACAAGTGGTACGACACCTACGACACCGTCTACACGACCCAGGTGGGCAACGACTTTCCGGTTCTCAGGTTCGCTGACGTGGTCCTTATGTACGCCGAGGCTCTCGGAATGCAGGGGGACATCGCCGGAGCGCTCGAGTACCTGAACAAGACCCGCACGAGGGCGGGGCTCCCGTCCCTCACCGAGACGGATGTGCCCGAGGGGACGGCGTTCGTCCAGGCTCTTGCCGACGAGCGGGGCAGGGAGTTCGCTCTGGAGGGACACAGGTGGTTCGACCTCAAGAGGCTCGGCCTCGCCGTGGAGTTCTTCAAGGGAATGGGCTACTCGGTTGACTCCCATGAGCTCATCTTCCCGATCCCTCAGGATCAGATAGAGATCGTGAACAACAGCGACATCCTTTGGCAGAACCCGGGATATTAGAATTAACACATACCGAAAAATACAATTGCAGATATGAAAAGATTGATTGTCAATATATTGGCTCTCGCCTCAGTGCTTCTCGGAGCTGCATCCTGCGCCACCGAGGATCTTCCCGTGGCAGGAGCACCGAGGCATCAGGTGACTTCCCTCAAAGCGGTGCCCGGTGACGAGGAGGTTCAGCTCAGCTGGGATGTCCCGGAGGGCTGGAACCCTACAGAATACATAGTGACCTACACCGAAAGCGACAAGGTGACCCTCAGGACGGCGGAAAAGCAGCTGCTCGTTGACGGGCTTACCAACTCCCGGAACTACATCTTCAGCGTGCAGGCCGTCTACGGGGACGTCATCTCCGGAGCGGTCTCAGCTCAGGCCACCCCGACCACGTCGCGTTTTGCGGTGACCGACCTTCAGGCCGAGGGCAGCGCGAATATGATCATCCTCTCCTGGACCACCCCTTCGACGGGAGTGCTCTCCTACACCCTCCGCTATTACAAGGAGGGCGACGAGGCTGGAGCGAAGGAGGTCACCATCGACCCGGACAAGACTTCGTACACTCTCGACGAGCTGGAGAACGACATCTCCTACACCCTCATCCTCATCGCGAACTACCCTAAGGGCGCGTCCGACGATGCGTCCGTCAAGGCTATGCCGGCCCTCGCCACTCCGTATTTCCTCAGCCGTAGCAGCGCGGCGGTGAACCAGCCTATCAAGTTCACCTTCAACACCGAGGGCTATCCGTCTGCGACCGACATCCGCTGGACCTTCCCTGACGGAACCATCCTTACGGGCACGGAAGTCACTTCCGGCATCTCGTCCGCGGGAGACAAGCAGGTGACTCTCACCGTCAAACTCGGCGGCATCGACAAGAGCTGGACCGTCGACGTGAAGATACGCGAGTATGTGCTCAACTACAGCGACTGGGCTCTCAAGGGCACTAACTACGAGGGATTCAAGGGCAGCTGCCCTGTGTTCTCTCCGGACGGAGGCACAGTCTACGACATCACCTTCAACAAGAAGGCGTCGCTCTACGCGTTCAACACCGAGACCGGAGAACTCAGGTGGACATTCACCCCGTCTGCGGATATGGCCTCCTATAACCCTCTCACTGTGAACCCGGTAAGCGGCGACATCTACTTCGGCACCACGACGGCGAAAAACTTCTTCGCGGTGACTTCCTCCGGCGCCCTTAAATGGACCTTCGCGGAGGCGGGCTCGATGAAGAGCGCGGCTCCTGCCGTCAGCGCCGACGGACAGACGGTGTTCATCGGTGACGCCGCAGGCAACATCTTCGCCATCAACGCCACGACCGGCGCGAAGATATGGACCGCGGCGCAGGGAAGCGCCATCGCCGGCCTGATCGTCAAGGGGAACGACGAACTTGTCGCCGGCTCCACCGACGGTACAGTCAAGTTCTACGGTGCGGCGGACGGAAACATCCTCGCCACGCTGAACTTCAGCTCGATGACCGACATCTCAGGCTTTGCCGTGGCGGCTGACAAGAAAACCGTGTATATTCCGGCGAAGACCGCCCTCGGTTCGTTCAGCCTGGAGAGCCGCGCCGTCCTTGTCGCGTCCTTCGCGGTTGCTGAGAACAACCTCTACGAGCCTATCGTTGCTCCTAACGGAAACGTGTTCGTGGGAAGCAAGGACGGAAGCGTCTACTGCGTCAAGGGCGATCTCAGCGCAGTCCTCTGGAAATACACCCACAACGGCAGCAGCGGAGCGGCGCTCGGCAATGCCTTCAACTACTCGCACCCTTGCGTGGACACGGCCGGCAACTTCTACATCACTTCCGGTCAGGAGATTAACTGCACCTATATCCTAGGCTCTGACGGCAAAGTCAAGGAGCAGTTCACCTTCGGCTCTGACAGCGCCCAGAAGCAGATGGGAGGCAACAACTACCTCGGAGGAGTGCTCTACTCGGCCTTTGTCGGCGCGTCCGGCAAGAACGGCTGCCTCATCGGCCGCTATGTCGGCGGAGAGAGAGCCTCAGGATGGAGCACGCACGGCGGAGACATCTGTGGCAGCTGCTGCGTCAAATAAGTAAAATTTCACTAACTTTAGGCTATGAACAGAATAAAGACAATCTCATCCCTTCTCGCGTTATCGCTGCTTCCCCTGAGCCTCCTTTCCTGCCGGAAGGAGGCGGGGGTGCAGACTCTCGCGGGGACGGCGGACATAACCCTCGGAGGCTACTATGACGCCTCCGGCTCGCTCACCACTCCGGTCTGGGAGGCTGACACCAAGGCATCCATAATGCTCGTCTGCGAAGGAAATCTCCAGAAGGCAGAGGCCAGGGCACTGCTCCCCGGAAGCGCGAGCTCGCACTTCCTTTTCAACATCCTCGCGGACCGCACCGAGACGACTGTCGTGAGCTGGTACCCGTACGACGCGGAGATCTCCCTCGACGGGGAGACGGTCTCGCTCAACATCCCGTCCGAGCAGGACGGCACTGAGGTCCCGGTCCTCTACGACGCGGTGAAAGCGAACATCAACGCCTACGAGGGCTGTACCTTTACGCTCTCCCCGGCAGGATGTGAGGTCTATGTGGACGTGGCGATGGGCGACTATGACCTCGCCGGCGTGGAGATCCGCGGAAACGACAACGAGATGCTCTCCGGAACGCTCCGCGTCAACACCGCCGACGGCTCCTCGGAGGCGAGCGTGCCGTACGCCAGGACGACGCTCCCGAAGGCGCTCGACTGCCGCGGAGCATCCGTCAGGGTACCGGTGTACTGCGCTCCCGCCGAGCTCAGCAAGGGAATGACTGTAACGACGACATTCGCTGACGGACACTCCGCGACAACCGTCACGGACACCCCTGTCACCCTCGCTGCAGGAGGCAAGTACATCACGGGGAAGGTCGCGGAGAGCGAGTCCACCGTCCTCACCGTCTGCGGAGACAACCAGGTGTTCGTCATCAACGCCGACCTCGCCAAGACCTCCTACAAGGAGGGGATCATCTGGGAATGGGACGCGAAGAGCGCAGCATCGGTGCTTGGCCTTGTCGAGAGCAAGTGCGACCACCTGGACGACTGCAAGATGGTCGACAACGGCACGAAGGTCCTCCTCACCAGTTCATACGGCTGGTGCGTCCTTCTGGACTACGAGACGAAGGAAGTGCTCTTCCATACCACCCAGACCCCGAACGCCCACTCCGCAGAGTACATCCCGGGAGGGTACATCGCTGTGGCGACTTCCGACGGAGCTACTGCCAGCCACAACAGCGTGCAGCTCTACAGCGTCTCCCGGAGCGAGAATCTGCTCGCTTCAGCGGAGCTCACATCCGGACACGGAGTCGTGTGGAACCGCAAGAGAAACCTTCTCTACGCTGCGGGAGCGCAGGCGATAAAGGTGTTCGAACTCCAGGGGCTTGAAAGCGGGAAGCCGCAGCTTAATCTGAAGAAGACCATTAAGACCCCGACATCTGCCCTGCACGACCTGATGGCCATCGATGACAACCGTCTCAGCGTTGCCGGCGTCAAGGCCTACATCTTCAACATCGACACCGAGGTCTTCGAGGAGATGAGCCTTTTCAGCGCGTCCACGCAGGTAAAGTCGCTCAACTATAACGGCGAGACCGGCGAGCTCTGGTACACGGATGCCACCGTCCCGGAGGGCAACGAGACCTGGTCCTCGCACAAGATCCGCTACAGTACCGACAAGGACGCCTCTTCCGAGACTAGGGTGATAACCGTGGACTTCGATATGTACAAGGTCCGCGTGAAGCAGTGGTAACAGGATGATTCGTAGCCGATATGACTAAGGAAGATCATAAACTTCTCTGTCAGATAGCACAGGGGGATGTCAAGTCGCTTGGCATCCTCTATGTGCTGTATTCGGCTAAAATCTACAATTTCGCGCTTTCCCTCCTTCAGGACTCCGCGGAAGCGGAGGATGTCACTCAGGAGATTTTCCTGAAGATTTGGAACAGCCGCGAGAGCCTCGCGGAGGTGAGGTCGCTGAAGTCCTACCTCTTCGGTATGACCCACAACACTGTCCTCAATCTCATCAAAAGCAGGGATGTACGCTCGCGCTACTGCAAAAGCGCCTCCGATATGCTTCCGAAAAGCGTCGATGTCGTTCCCGCCGTCGAGACGGAGGAACTGCTCAAGTGCATCGACGAGGCGCTGGAGGATATGAGTGAACTGAGGAAGACTATCTTCCGACTGAGCCGGGAGGAGCACAAGACCTATCAGGAGATTGCGGACCTTCTGATGATAAGCCCCAAGACCGTGCAGTACCACATCTCCTGCGCACTCGCCAAACTGCGGGAGCTTATATAGTTCTTCAGTTTTTTACGTTCTGAATATCTGAACTTTGCTTGAAAGAGGGTGACTTGATTTTAGTCATCCTCTTTTATTTTAGGAGAGTGGACTGCTCTACTGTGGACGACAGTCGCCGATGTGACCTAAGAAGCAACGGCAGGTCGAAGCAGGAAAAGTTCCGTAGCGCTACGAATGCTCCCGGTCTTTAGACGGGAGTATAATGTCCACCAAATATGAAAACTGAGATACGATTTTTTGCAATGGTGTTGGTCGCAACGCTTTTAACGAGATATTTGTGAAGACTCGGATGGACGAGAGGATAGGAGCGGCCTTCTCCGAAGGTAAGTCGCTGAAATGACTCAGTCCGTTTTAATAGACCACTATCAAGTTGGGCACGGAGCGTTCGCCTTCGTGGTCGAACTTCTTGTTGTCGTAGGGATGATTTACTACGCCGGTCTTTTCTGTCCAGAGGGTTGATGAGCCTCCGCCGTCGAGGTTTATCGCGTCCCTTATCCCGAGCAGATGGCAGATGTAGGCGGTCTCGTAGATGCTTGCTCCGTCCGCCTGTCCCTTGAACCGTCCGTCGATGACGACAAGATAGGCATTACCCCTGCCGTCGGTCCCGAATGCCGTTCGCGGATGCCTCCTGTCATAAAACTGGGCGGAAGAATAATGGGTACGGATTCCGGATGAAGTCTTCTTCTCCGGTCCCATCGCCGCCACATTTACTCCGTCAGCCCTGTCGCCCGCCAGGCGCGGTACCACAATCTCGCCGTCAAGAATAAGAACCGGGCCTGCCGCCAGGGCGGTGTACCAGCCTCGGCTTACGGAAGAGTACAGGGTCGTGTCCGAGACAGGTTCGATGCGTACTTTTCTGCCCCTGCGGTCCCTGAATCCCAGGAGGCCGTCAACGCGGTAGAGTTCCGACGGGTGCGTATGCCCGAGCTGGACGCCGTCTTCGCGGAAATATGTCGAAGGTGTTTTCTGCCTGACGTGAAAATAGCTGCCGTTCAGAGCTAACACGGCTCCAACCTCGGAGGCGATTTCGCTTGTCTTGCCCGCCTGTTCTCCTGGACGGTGAAGAATTTCAGTTCGGAATTTCCGCAACGGATATTTCACGATGCAGATGCTCTGGGTCGAACGGAACATCTGAATCTGGGTATACAGAACCTGCGCCCCCCTGTCAAGGTCGGTGACCTCCCACGTGGCATTAAAGAACGCAAGGGAATCCGCCTCGGGATTGTCCTTTTGAACCGATTCTATCTGAAGACTTGTTCTTGTTGAGTCAAGTTGTACCGCCCCGGGCCAATAGCCTACCGAGGTTCCGAAGGAGGGAACCTGCGAACTCAGACAGAACAGCAATAAAACAATAGCCCCGTATCTTTTCATCTCTTAAAACATTACTTAGGCAAATTTAGGAATTTTTTTTGAGGCGAACCCCAAAAGTTGGACGTTTAACTTTTGGGGGGAAGTAAAACATAGCTTCCAAGTTCCTCGTATTCTGTGAGTTTAGAATTCTCAGTTTTGCGGGCTCAGGATGCTGTTGATGATTTTCAGGAGTATCGTTCCGTAGCCTTCGGCTTTGGCTGGGCCTATGCCGCTGACGCTTAGAAGCTGCTCCGGGGTGCGGGGCTTCAGCGTGGCTATGTTTTCGAGGACTTTGTTCGAGAAAACGTGGAAGGCGGGAACGTCCAGTTCGCGGGCTTTTTCCAGTCTCCAGGCCTTCAGCGCGCTGAGAATTTGCAGGGATTGCGCGTCCATCTCTTCGTCCTCTCCTGCAGAGAACTTCGCTTCGCGCCTTGGGCGCTGTGCGGGCTGTGAACTGCCCGGGAATGATGTTGAACGGGCATTTGCCCCTCCCTGAGCCCCTGCCTTGGTGAAACCTGCCGGGCGGAGAGGGGCCGAGTCGTGGCTGCGGTCGTAGTCGAACGGGGCGTAATTGAGCGAGAAGGCGAGTTTCTCTCTGTCGGCTATGTGGGTGGCAAGGTACTGCTCCACTGTGTTGTCCGTTATGAAGGCGGAATTGCTCAGCGGGGAGCTCAGAACGACGCCTTCGAGGGAGCGGCAGCGGCTCAGCGCCACGTAGGCCTGTCCCGGGGAGAAGGCGGCGCGGGCGTCTATTACCGCGCGGTCGAAAGTGAGGCCCTGACTCTTGTGAATGGTGATGGCCCAGGCCGGGCGGACCGGGTACTGGCGGAAGCGGCCGATCGGGGTCGCTTCGATGACTCCGCTCTCCTCGTTCATCTGGTAGCGGATATTTTCCCATTCCATCGGCTCCACGCTCACGATGACCCCGGTGTCGGCGAGTTTAACCTTGAGAGTTTCGCGGGTGAGGGTGAAAACCTCCCCGAGTGTGCCGTTGATGAACTTCTTGTCCGGGTCGTTCTTTATGAACATAACCTGCGTGCCTTTTTTCAGAACCAGCTGGGCTGCAGTGGGATAGGCCTCCGGGGGGAATGTCCCGCTGACACGGGCGTTGAAAACGAACTCTTCGGCTCCGAGCCGGCCCATTTCCGCGCTGTTTACGCTCTCCACCATCCGGTTGTGGGTGACAAGGCGGATGTAGTTCTCCTCGGGGCGGGGAGAAAAGCCGGGGATGTAGCGGGAATTCAGCTCCGAGAGGTCCTCCGGGGTGAGACGCCCCACCCTTGCGCGGTTGAGGATTTCAACGAAATGGGTGTCGCTCTGACGATAGACCTGCTTTAGTTCCAGGACACTGTAGTCCAGCTTCTGAAGTGCCTTGCTGTCAAAGAAATAGAGGGAAGGGTAGTGCGGACGCAGCAGCTCGGCCTCCTCGCCGTGGGCAATCGGGGGAAGCTGCTGGAGGTCGCCGATCATAAGGAGCTGAACCCCTCCGAACGGGAGGTAGCTGCGGCGGATGCGTCGCAGTTCCGCGTCGATGTGGTCCATAAGATCCGCCCTCACCATCGAAACTTCGTCGATAATGATAAGCTCCAGACGGCGGATGAGGTCGAGTTTAGCCTTCCTGATGAAATACTGCGACTGCGGAGCCACAACCCCCGGGACGTATGCCCCGAGCCCGAACTGGAAAAAGGAGTGGATGGTCATCGCTCCGGCGTTCACAGCTGCGACCCCCGTTGGGGCGAGGACAATGTGGCGTTTGCGCGTGTGGCGCACTACATCCTTTAGAAATGTGGTCTTTCCCGTGCCCGCCTTTCCCGTGAGGAAGAGGCTGTGGGCGGTTTTCTCGACTATGTATCTTGCGAGGCTGATTTCGGGGTTCTGAGGCGTGTTTTCCATCCTGTAAGGTTGTGTTTTCCAATGATTTCGGAGGGAACTCTGAAATTGTTCCCCCTCTTTTTTGCGGCCTTTTCCTGGCGGAGCGGGCCAAAGCGGAGACAAATTTAACGAAAATAGCGGATGAAATCAAAAATTGTTTTTAACTTTGCGGCTCGGTTATGGAAAAAGTGTTTTACATATCTTTCCCGATGGGGTCTGTCCGACTTTAGGAGGCGTAGAAACCTCCCAAATTTCGGAAAATTCGTTGCAGCTCCCGTCTCGGCCCCGTTAATTCCCGTTGCAGGAAAGGGCGCTCAAGGACTGAAAATCACGCAGATTTAGACAGAATTTTCGCTCAATAATTGCAATTGACAATCTCGGTTTGTCTTGCCATTTGGGCTTGTATTGTATAAAAGCGTATGCAGCGGGAGGATACTCAAGCGTGGATATCGAATGTATGAGTGAAGATTGCATCGAGAGGATATGATGACAAGATATTAGTGGTTATATAAATGGATATAAAAGTTATGGTGGCAGGCTCCGAACACCTGAAATACGCGGAGGCAATTTGCCAGGAAATCTATGTTTCGTCGCTCGAAAGGAAAACGGGCATCGCGAACAGGACTCCTGAGTACATTAAAGAAAAAATGCTTGCGGGCAAGGCTGTGATAGCGCTTGCCTTTCCCGAGGGGCAGGACGGCGCTTCAGAGAACGCCTCTGCAGACGCACCCGAGAATGCCTCTGCAGACGCACCCGAGAACGCCTCAGCGGGCACACCCGAGAATGCCTCTGCGCTGGCCCCTGAGGCCGCCGAACCGCAGTTTGCCGGCTTCTCCTACATCGAGTCCTGGGGCGGAAAGAGCTTTGTCGCCACTTCCGGCCTCATCGTCGCCCACGCCTTCAGAGGAATGGGCATAGCGAAGAAAATCAAGGAGCAGACCTTCCTGCTTTCCCGCCGGCTCTTCCCGGATGCGAAGATTTTCTCAATCACCACCGGGGCGGCTGTTATGAAAATGAACTACGAGTTCGGGTTCCGTCCGGTGCCGTTCAGCGAGCTCACCGACGACCCTGAGTTCTGGAAGGGCTGCGAGGGTTGCCGCCATTTCGACATCCTCAAGAGTCACGACTACAAAATGTGCATCTGCAC
>CAYNDY010000031.1:11270-15811 GCA_964396105.1 uncultured Muribaculaceae bacterium | reverse complement strand
CTGACATTGAGATCTATTTCTCAGCTGACGGAGCTTCCTGGACAAGGGCAAAGACTACTGACGGATATACATTCGCTGCTGAGAGCCGCACAGAGGGAGGATACATCAACACCGTCACCCTCATCCCTGACAACTACACCAGGGTTAGGCTTTATGGTTCTTATAGCATTCCTGTAGTTTACAGCATCGAGGTGACATTCCTCGCTGACTAACTTTAGAGAATAAATGAAGAAAATATCGATTCTCGATTATTTCAAGGGAGTTGTGGCTGCGGCGCTTGCCGTAGCCACAATTTCTGCTTGTTCAAAGGCCGATTCGCCTAAGGACGAGGGAGTGATTGACTCCGCGATTTCGGTTCCGGGCGGAACACTCGTAAAGGCCGACGCCGCAGCCTCCACTCTGGAAGTGAAACTTTCGCTTTCGGGAGCGGGCGCAGAAGGGGCCGTCGGGGTCACCTGCTCCGCCTCCTGGCTGAAAGAGACTGACGCTCCCGAGGAGGACGGGGCGGAAGATGGCGACGGGAGCCTTCTGGACGACCTTATCAATTCAGGCACCAAGAGCGCTGACTCTGCAGAGGGCGACGCATCAGAGGAAGAGGACCCCCTCGCGCGGTCAATCTATCTTGCACTGGAGGAAAACGCCTCCAGCGGCTCCAGGACCGCTACGGTGACCCTCAGCCTTAAAGGGGCGAAGAGCGTGAAACTCACCGTCATCCAGAGCGCCAACCCCGACTATGTCGTCAACTCCCAGGTCACTTTCACCCTGGACGTCACCGACATCGCCGAGAGCTCCGTGCAGTTCACAGTGGCTCCTTCCATCTCCGACTGCTACTACGCCTACGCTTTCGTACCGGAGTCGACCTTCAACCGCTACGACAGCGCCCGCGAGTATGTGGACTCGGCCGTGGTGCAGATGAAGGCGTATGCTGCGGCATACGAGGAGAAATACGGAACTCCGTTCCCTCTGAAAAACCGGCTCTACAAGGGCTACATCTCCACGACCGCAAGCTCCCTCAACCCTGACACCCAGTACTGTCTGATTGCGTTCGACATCACCCTGAACTATTCCTACAGCGGAAATTCCGCCGTGTATAAGTTCAAGACCACCGCCGTCCCGCCGTCTTCGGACGAGTTCGCGATTACCTACGACGAGAGCACCGGAATCCTTATGTTCACTCCTTCGGAGAGTCTCAGCGGAAGCTTCGGCTGCTCGCTGTGCCCTGCGGATTACTGGGACGAGTCAAAGGCTCCGGCCGTTGTCGTTGACGGTTATATAGAGTCATCCTCTTTCGCTTCCTACTCCGTTTCTGACGGAGCGAGGGGTTATCCGCTGAAGAGTATGAGCGACACGGTTGACGGCACGGAATACGTCGCCTTCGCATTCAGCTACAACTCATCCACAGGCAAGGCTTCAAACATCGCCTGGCTGAGGTTCACTTACAACAAGTAAAAAATGAAAAACAGGATATATTTGCTCGCGTTTGTCCTTCTGGGGGCTCTGCTTCTTTCCTGCAACAAGGCGGGGGAAGGGGAGGAGAGTTATAATTCCACTTTCTCCCTGAAGGAAAGCATACTTAAAATCGGCTCCGAAGGGGGAAGCGTCGTCTGCGACTACTCCATCTCCGGACCCCGCGAAGGCTACACCGCCGCAGTCACCCCCGCCGAGGAGTGGATCTCGGTTTCATCGGTGTTCTCCAGCGAGTTCACTCTCACCATCGCTCCCAACACCACCGGAAAGGACCGCACGGGAGAGGTGCAGCTTAGCTGCAGCGGAGTGAAACCCGCGAAGGTTCGCGTCATCCAAAGCGCGAAGAAAAGCGAGGAGCAGATATATTCCAATTTCAAGATAACTGTCTCGGACATAACTACTTCCACCTGCAGGGTGGTGGTCGAGCCTGTGGACGCGTCGAAGACCTACGTCTATGCCCTCGTCCGCAAGGCCGACTACGAGGCGATGACCGCAAAGGAGTACATCGAGGCGAGAATAAGCCAGATTGAGCAGATGGCGGCCTCCTACGCCGCTTCCCCTTCTTCGTTCCTGAGCAGCGGAATCGTGGACACTGACAAACTCAGCGCCGACACCCGCCCTTCCATCTACGACAGGACCGAGTACTGCCTCACGGCCTTCGACCTCTCCTACGACGAGAGCACGAAAAAGTTCTCCTACAGCGGCAAAATCGACCTTGTGGAGTTCACCTCCGCAAGCGCCCCGGCTTCGAAGATGACTTTCACCCTGAGGCAGAACGGGGAACTTCTCACAGTCACTGCGAGCAACTCCACCGAAAGCTTTGTCTGCGACTATATGACCAAGGCCTCTTGGGATGAACTCGGGGACCCGGATTATGCGGCCCACACCTACATCTACTACACGAGCGCCTACAGCCAGTTCACGACATACAAGGGCTCGAGGGTCATTAACCTCTCCACCGAGGACATCACCAAGGGTGAAACCTACGTGGTCTATGTCGTGGGCTATCTTTCAGACGAAACTCAGGGCGGGCTTACGACCGAAGTCGCCTACCTGGAGTTCACATACTAAAAACTTGAACGGGAAAAACAGTTTGTAATTAGAAACACGCGGGACTTCGCTCCCTGTTAAGGCAGGGCGTCCGCACAAAAAGCTTGAGAAAGTAATTATTTTAATATGAAACTGAAATTTGGAAATTTTGCGCCGCTTCTTTTCTGCTTAGGTCTTGCCGTGACGGCATCCTGCAGCAAGGCGGTGACACCTCAGGAGGAGGAGAGCACCGGAAACGGGCCCATCATTATCTCCGAGGGAGTGGGAAGCCCCGTCTGCGGAGAGCTCCTTCTTCAAATCAAGGCTTCTTCCGCCACGAAGGCCGCAGGGGACGCTTCCTCTGCTCGGGAAGGGGAGAGGGAGATTGCCGAAATGATGGCCGGAACGCCTTCCTTCCATCTTGAAAGACTTTTCCCCGAGTGCGGACGCTTCGAGGAGAGAACCCGCGCCGAGGGACTTGACCGCTGGTATGTGGCAAGTTTCGACAAGGCTCTGAAGACCTCGGAGGTCGTCGCTCAGCTTCGCCGCTGCGGCTCTCTCGAGTGCATCGAGTACTCCCTTGCGCCGACCCTTGCGGATGAGACCGCCGGGTATTCTTCTGTGGCTCAGAGTTTTAGCGAAACTCAGAATGCTCTTTCCGGTGTTCGGGGCGCATCTAATGGGGCCGGCGTTCAGGGCGCAGCTGCTGACGACCCTGCGGCGCACACCACCGCCACAGTCTCCCGCAAAATCGCGTTCCCGTTCAATGAAAGCGCCGAAGCCCGGAAGAGGCAGTGGCACTACAACAACACCGGCTCCGTCTTCGGCAACACCTCCCTTGTGGGCGCTGACGCCGATGTCTGGAAGGCCTGGCAGATGTGTAAGGGCACCCCAGACGTCATCGTCGCAGTCATCGACCAGGGCGTGAAACCCGACCACGAGGACCTTGCGGCCAATATGTGGGTGAACCCTGGCGAAATTCCCGGAAATGGAATTGACGACGACGGCAACGGATATGTCGACGACGTCAACGGCTACAACTACATAGCAGACAACGGCACCATCACCACCTCATCCTCTCTCTCCCACGGCACCCACGTCGCCGGCACAATCGCCGCCGTCAACAACAACGGCCTCGGCGTGAACGGCATCGCGGGCGGCTCCGGCATCGGGGACGGGGTCAGGATTATGAGCCTTCAGTGCCTTGGCGACAGCGACAGCGGAGAGTCCGGAGCGGGCCTCGGCGGCACCGTTAGGGCTATGAAATATGCGGCCGACAACGGCGCAGTAATCTGCCAGAACAGCTGGGGTTACACCAGCAAAGTGAGCTGGAACACCTGGACCCGCAACACATACGGGGCTCTTCGCAGAGTTATGGACTACTTCGTGAAATATGCCGGAGTGGACGAAAACGGCATCCAGAGCGGCCCTATGAAGGGCGGAATCATAATCTTTGCAGCCGGCAACGAGGCTGTGGACTACCCTTGCTACCCTGCCGCTGACGATGCGGTCGTGAGCGTCGCATCCCACGCCTACAGCGGAGACGCAGCCATCTACACCAACTACGGCACCTGGATCGACATCTCGGCGCCGGGCGGAGACACCTACGCCGACAGCCAGTACGGCGGAGTCTACAGCACAATCGTCGGCTCTGACGGCGGCTCGGACTACGGATATATGCAGGGAACATCGATGGCCTGCCCTCACGTGAGCGGCGCCTGCGCCCTTGCGGTTTCCTATTACTATGGCTCCGAAAAGAAGAAGGGGCTCACCCCTGAGGCTCTCAAGGCTGCCCTCATATCCTCCGCAGCCCCTTTCCGCGGCTCCCTTTCTTCTGTCTATGTCGGAAAAATGGGCGCCGGAATGCTTGACACAGGGGCTCTGCTTCAGTATATGGACTATCTCGGGGACATCCCGGGAAGGACACTCGCTGTGGGCGAAAAAATGGAAATAGACCTTCTGGCATATTTCCCTACGGTTCAGGTGCTTTCATACTCCCTCTCTCGGGACGGAGTTGTGAGCGCAAGCCTTGAAGGAGGCAAATT
>CAYNDY010000031.1:0-11170 GCA_964396105.1 uncultured Muribaculaceae bacterium | reverse complement strand
GTCAAATAGCGATGGAGAGTATGAAAATGAACGCAAAGAATATCCTTACACTTGCGGCAGCCTCCATTGCCGCCCTCTGCGCCTGCTCAAAGACTCAACTCTCTGAGCCATCGGCGCTTCCGACCCCTGAGGCCAATGTTACCGAGGTCACCTGCACGGGCTTTACCCTCAGCTGGGAAACCATCACCGACGCCGGGTGCTACACCTACTCCTTCAACGGCGGGGAGGAAATCTCCCAAAAGGAAACCTCGGTCACTTTCTCAGACCTTGAGGCCGCCACGACCTACTCAGTCACCCTTCGCGCCGACGCGGGAGTGAACGGCAACTACACCTCTTCCCGCACCGTGGTCTATTCCGTAACCACCGAGGGAGCGTCCACTCTCGACGCCCCGGAGCCCGAGATTGTCGCGGCATATATGTCCAAGACCATCGTAAAATGGAGCGGAGTCTATGGAGCCGAGTCCTACGAGTACAGCGTCGGCCCCTTCAGCGGGAAAACCTCTTCGCTCTCAGTGGAAATAAACGGCCTGGAGGCATCCACGGACTATGTTTTCAGCATAAAGGCCACCTCGACTGACCCGAACGTCAACGACTCCGAGGCCGCAAAACTCGAATTTAGGACCCTTTCCGCCTCAGAGGACATCCCGCAGATTATCCTTTCCGAGGTTGAGACCGGGGCCGACTATTCGACCTTCAACGTCTATGCGGTTGCGGACTTTCGCTACATCTACTTCGGCGTGCCGACAACCTACTTCAGCGCGATGACCGAGACCGAGCTCAGGGACTACTATCTCAAGGCTTTTGTCAAATCCATCACCGGCAAGGGCTATGAGCTCTCCGCCGGCATTCAGCAGTACACCTACACCGGAACGGCCTCCTACACCGCCACACCGCTCTGCAGCGAGACCTCCTACAGCATCGTGGCCTTCGGAGTGAACACCGACGGAGAAGCCACTTCGCCGCTCTACCGCTTTGATACAAAGACACTTGCGGACGACGCTGCGCCTATCCCCGACATAACGGGTGCTCCCTGGTTCGCCCAGAGCCTCTATCTCGGCACCAACGGCATCTACAACCCTTCCAACTGTATGTATTTCAACTGGAAGGGAACCGGGGTTAAGACCGTGACCTCGCTTATGACCTCCACGCGCTCGTTCAAACTCTATTTCGACTCTTCGGCCGACCTTTTCCGGGCGTATGTCCTCTCTAAGGGAAGCAAGACCGACGAGGCCGCTACAATCGCGAAAGTGAACAGCGAAAAGGGATTCACCTCGCGCTATTCCCTGAGCGCCTCCACGAGCTACACCCTCGGAGCGCTTGCAGTGAACGAGGCGGGGGACACAACCTTCGTCGTGAACTCCCTTCCGACAAAGTCCAGCGCCAACTACTACGACTGGGCCGGAGTGAGCCTCGGCACAAGCACCTCCCATCCAACCTCCTCATCCCTCACCGGGACCTTCCAGACGGCATATTATGCCGACGAGGAGCCGCTCAATTTCCACCTGAAGGCCCTCCGCTACTATTTCTGCCCAGTGAGCGAACTCAGCGGCCTCACCACTGACGACGCGGCGCGCATAGTTGAGGAAAAGGGAACGGACCTCTCGGATGCGAACATTTCGCTCCTTAACCTCAGCGGCTCATTCTCTCTCTCCTTCGGAGTTGACGGAACCCCGCTTGAAGCAGGAACGCAGTACATTCTTCTTGCGACTTTCACCGAGCGCAACGGCGACACTCTCACCCGCTACGCCATCGGCAAGACTTCCGGAACTGCTTCAACTACGGCTACAAAGTCCGCCCTCAAGGCTGCCCCTGCAGTGGCCCGTCCGGAACTTTCTGGAGCACAGATAATTGACACATATATCCCCCTCTGCGGCGATGAATTTTAAGGAGGAGGAACCGGTATGAAAATTATGAAACTTAAACAGATATTTTTCGCTCTCGCTGCGCTGCTTCTTCTGGCAGTGCCTGCGTTTGCACAGGAAAAGACAACGGTGAGCGGAACCGTGCTCGACTCCGAGGGACTGCCGGTAATCGGCGCAGGAGTCTTCGTAAAGGGCACCACCAACGGCACCGTGACCGACATTGACGGAAACTACACCCTGGGCGGAGTGCCCGCTGACGCTGTCCTCACCGCATCGAACCTCGGCTACGCAACCGCCGAGCAGGCCGTCGCGGGCCGCGCAGTCGTGAACTTCACCCTCGCGGACGAAGCCGTCGTGCTTGACGACGTGATTGTCGTCGCGTACGGAACGGCAAAGAAGGAATCCTTCACGGGATCCGCCAGCGTCGTGAAGGGCGACGAGCTCAGTAAGAGGCCGGTGGGCAACCTCACCAAATCCTTCGAGGGCACCGTGGCCGGAGTGCAGGTCACTTCGGGCGGCGGACAGCCTGGAGAGGGAGCCTCTATCATGGTGCGTGGCGTGGGCTCTGTAAACGCCTCATCCACACCGCTTTACGTTGTTGACGGAGTGCCTTACGACGGCTCCATCAGCTCCATCAACCCTGCCGACATCGAGACTATGACAGTCCTCAAGGACGCCTCCGCAGGAGCGCTGTACGGCGCCCGCGGCGCGAACGGAGTCGTTGTCATCACCACCAAAAAGGGCGGCAAGGACAAGGTGAACGTCAACTACAAGGGCAACTTCGGAGTGGCTTCGAGGGCCCTCCCGCGCTACAACCTCGTGAATATGAGCGAATATGTTGAGCTCACCTGGGAAAGCCTCTACAACTCGGTGCGTTACGCCGAGAGCGGGGCTATGGACTCCGAGGGCGCTGCGGCCTACGCTTCAGCCCACCTTGCCGAGACCATCGGCGGTCTGAAGAACCCTGAGTACTACAACCCATATAAGAACTACACCTGGGAGAAACTCGTGGACCCATCCACAGGCAAAGTCAAGAGCGACGCGGTTGCCGCCTGGGACGAGAACTGGATGGATGAAATCAGCAACAACAAGGCCTTCAGGACCGAACACGTCCTGTCCGTCAGCGGCGGAACCGAAAAGACCAGCTACCTCTACTCTATGGGCTACTACAAGGAGAACGGAACCCTCCAGAACACCGACTTCGACCGCTACACCGCAAGGCTCAGCGGCGACGTGCAGGCGACCGACTGGTTCAAGGTGGGGATGAGCGCAAACCTTGCGCACTCAGTCTCCGACTTCCAGGACGCGAGCGGCTCCTCCACATCCAACGTCTGGTACACTGCCCAGTTTATGGCTCCGGTATATCCTGTGTACCTGAAGGATATGGACGGAAACAATGTCCTGGACGCCAACGGAAACCGCCAGTATGAATACGGAAGCGTGGACGACAACGGCTACGCCAACCGTGTGACCGCCCAGGGCTTCAACTCCAAGGCCGAGCTCTACAACAACAAGGCCTACTACAAGCGCAACTCCGTGTCAGCCAGGTCGTTCGCCAAGTTCGGCACCACTCGGAAGGACGCGCTCCTTTACGGACTCAACTTCACCGTCAACCTCGGAGTGGACTTCACCGACTACGGCCGCACCGGAGTGAACGACAAGTACCACGGCAACGCCAAGAATCAGGGCGGAACGGTGGAAAAGACCAACACGAGGACTCTGAGCTACACTCTGAACGAGCTCCTCACCTACAACCGCAAATTCGGCGACCACTCCATCGACCTTCTCGCAGGCCACGAGTACTACCGCTACAACTACAACTACACCTCCGCCTCCAAGAGCGGAATAGTTGACGGAATCGACGAACTCGGCTCGGCAGTTACGACGGTGTCAAACACCTCATACTCAAACAACTACGCAATCGAGTCAGTGCTCGCGAGGGCCAACTACGGCTATGCCGACAAATACTACCTCGATGCCTCCTGGCGAATCGACGGCTCCTCCCGCTTCTACAAACAGAACCGCTGGGGCAACTTCTGGTCCGTGGGAGCTTCGTGGAGAGTGACCAACGAGGACTTTATGACGGGGGCCACATCGTGGCTCAACAACCTCAAGGCGAAAGTCTCCTACGGAGTGCAGGGCAACGACAACCTCGGCTCCTACTATGTCTGGCAGGGGCTTTTCTCCTACGGCTGGCCAAACGGAACGAGGCCGGGCGCCGTGGCTTCCACAATCGAGAACAAACTCGTGACCTGGGAGAAAAACGGCAACCTCAACGCCGGAATTGAGGCTAGCCTCTGGGGCGGAAGACTCTCTGCCACAATCGAGTACTACAACCGCTACACCCGCGATATGCTCCTTAGCAACCCGCTTGCAATCTCCTCCGGATTCTCCGGCTACGACGACAATGTGGGCGCGATGGTGAACAACGGTCTTGAGGCCACCTTCCGCGGGGTCATCTTCGAAAGGGAAAACTTCCACTGGGACGCCACGACGATGTTCTCCCTCAACCGCAACAAGGTGAAGGCGCTCACCGCCTCCCAGGACGTAATCAACTACGGAAATATGGTCATAGAAGTCGGGAAACCTATCTACACCTTCTATATGTCCAAGTCCGCAGGAGTCTCTCCGACGACCGGTAAGCAGCTCTACTGGGCCTACTACCGCTACGGAGTGGACGAGAGCGGCGCCGTGACGACCGAAAAGTGCGACGAGTATGTGACCGACAATGTGGGACTGGCATCCCTGAGCAAATACTACTACGGCAGCCGTCAGGCCCTCTGGAGCGGAAGCATCGGGTCCAACTTCGTCATTTTCAAGAACTTCGACTTCTCTTTCCTCACCACCTACTCTGTCGGAGGAAAGATTCTCGACAGCCTCTACGAGGGCGCGATGAACGTTATGTACGCCGGCAACAACTGGCACAAGAACAAGCTCCGCAGGTGGCAGAAACCGGGGGATATAACTGACGTCCCGAAGGTTGAAATCGGCGGAAGCTACGCCACCACCGGGGAGTCGCTCATCGACGCGTCCTACTTCGCCATCAAGAACATAACCCTCGGATACACAATACCTTCGCGCCTCACCGAGAAGGCTCGCATCAAATCCTTCAGGGTCTATTTCACCGCCGACAACCTCGCTCTTTTCAGCCACCTCGACGGAATGGACCCTCAGTACAACTTCGCCGGAACGGTGTCCTACACCTACACCCCTTCAAAGGTGTTCGCTTTCGGTCTTGACATCAATTTCTAGGAGGACGGGATATGAAGAAATATACAATTACAAAGTTTGCAACTATTTGTGCGGCAGCTCTTTGCGCAGTCTCCTGCGAGCTGGATTTCGCCCCTACGGACTCAGGCTCCGGGGATGACCTCCTCAAGAACGCATCCTCCGCAATCTCCATAATCGACGGCATCTACAGCACTATGTGGACCGCCGGATGGTCCACCGGGGGAAACACCCACCAGTGCTTCGGAATTTCGGCCTACAACATAGCCCTCGAAGCGATGGGAGACGACTTCATTATGCAGGGACAGGGCAACGGCTGGTTCTGGTATGACCACTGCTACAACATAAAGTCCTACTACACCTCCTCTTCCTTCCGCTCCTACGACGTGTGGAACGCGAACTACACCTGGATTTCCAACGTGAACTATGTTCTTGCGGCGTCCGAGACTATGCAGGGAAGCGAGCAGGACAAGGCCTACGTTCTCGGCAGCGCCTACGCAATCAGGGCCCTGGGCTACTACAACCTCGCCAACTGGTATGCCCGCCCGCCGTACAGCGCCCTTCAGGACAAATCCCGCTGGCAGGACCCCGGAGTGCCGATTTACACCTCTCCGACCTACAAGGATTTCACCGGCAACAAGAGGGAGAAACTTGACGTGGTTTTCGCTCAGATTGACTCCGACCTCGACAAGGCAATCGAGCTTCTGGAAAAGGGCTACGGCGCGGCTGTTGCAGGAAACAAGTCGCACATAAACCTCTATGTGGCCCTCGGAATAAGGGTCAGGGTGGCTCTTGCAAAGGGAGACTGGCAGGAGGCGCTCGATGCGGCCGAAAGGATTATAAACTCGGGTGAATACACCATCGGAGGGGAGAGCGAACTCTTCGGGGGTATGAACGACATCGACGCGGCTAACGTTATGTGGGGCGCCGGCATCGAGACCACCGAGCAGGCGGGAGGCTATGCAAGCTTCTTCTCCCACATGGACAACTCCGACGGAGAGTATGCGAAATCCGCCCCCAAGCTCATTTCTTCGACCCTCTACAAGCACACCTACCCTTCCGACATCCGCCGCCGCTGGTGGGACCCTTCCAACGAGGAGGCCCCTTACATTTCGGACAAGTTCCATTTCTCCAATGTGTCATCCTGGCTCGGAGACTACATCTATATGAGGGTGGAGGAAATGTATTTCGACGCGGCCGAGGCTGCCCTCCGACTCGGTGACAAGGACACGGCAGTGAAATATCTCAACGCCGTGATGACCAAGAGGGTCGCAGGCTATGACGCTTCCTCATATTCCGGAACCAATCTCGGAGCTACCACCAATTCCTGGACAGGCTCGCTTCTGGAGGAGATTCTCGTGGAAAAGAGGGTCGAGCTCTGGGGAGAGTTCGGAAGGGTTGTGGACGTGCGCAGGCTCGGTCAGGGAATTGACCGCAGCGCTTCCGACGGCTTCTCCGACGAATGCCTCACGATGATGAGCCGCAACGGGGTGAGCCTCACCAACCCGGAGAACTACAACTGGGTGATGACCATCCCTCAGGACGAAATCAACAACAATCCCAACATCAACGAGGAGGACCAGAACCCTCTCTAGGGGCTCCGGATTTGGTAAATGCTCTTGAAAATCAGTTTTAGAATGAAAAGATACTCATATATATTCCTATCTCTTGCGGCCGCCCTTTTTGCAGCCTCATCCTGCTCCCAGGACCAGCTCGGGGTCACAGCCACGAGCAACGCCTCCGACAGCCGCGAGATACACTTTCTTCAGACGAGTCTCAGCAAGGAATTCAGCCAGGACACGAAGGAGGGCACAATCGCTGTGACCCTGGGCCGCAGCGGCAACAAGGGAACCTACCGCGTGCTTCTCGAGAAGTCCGGAAAGGACGCCGCGCTTTTCTCCATCAAGGACACCGTTGTGATTCCAGACGGGCAGTACAGCGTGGATGTGCCGCTCAAAGTGGATATGTCCAGCGTCATCCTGGGCTCTTCGGTTGACGTTTCTCTCGCAATCGTGGGAAGGGACGCAGTCCTCGGGGACGACTCCGCCTACATTGCGCAGTACAGCGATTTCCTCAAGGTCAGCGCATCCTTCGCTCTCGAGTGGGAGCCGTATATGCGCACGACCGAAAGCGGGGAGAAGGTGCAGCAGACCGCGACCTACAATTTCTCGCAGTTCTACACGGGCTGGCAGAGCGGCATCCCGGTTGAGGTGGCAACGGGCACGGACAACATTTTCCGTCTCGTGGACTGGGCGTCGGGCTCCTATTTCAATTTCAAGGTGAACTGGAGCAAGAAGACGGTTTCAGTGCCGGGCCAGTCCATCGGCTACTACGACGAGTCGAGCGCATCCTACGTGTATGTGGCCGACATGGCGCAGTACCTCGGCGACGACAGCTACTATTCCTCATTCCCGTGCACCTGGGACGGCGACCGCACCTTCACGATGACCCTCATCTACTATATCCCTGACGGCGGCTACTACGGCTACGGACAGGAGACCATCGTTTTCGCGGGCGACCACGACACCGACCCTGTGATTGAGAGCGTGGCCTACGAGGGCGCGGGCAAGTTCCGTTTTGAACTCGGGGACTACGTCTCCTACTGCAAGGCACTTGTCGCCGAAGGGGATATAAGCAAGGATTCCGCAAAGATTTCTTCCTTGGTTTCGGGGATATGCCTCGGGACTGCGGAAGGGGTGGAGACTTTCTCCGCGGACTCTCTCACTGTCACTCCGGCCGTCAAGGGCGTGAACACCCTCGTTGTCGTTCCGTTTGATTCAGAGGGGGTTCCGGGCTCCGAGACGGTTCTCCGCTTTACTTTCGACCCCGACGGAACACTCTCCCCGGAGGTTCTCCAGTGCGAACTTTCGCTCCCTGAGGACGACCCTTACACGAGCGTGGAGTGGAGGCTGAAGGTGAAAAATGTGACCCGGGTCGAGTATGTTATGGGCTACACCGAGATGCTCGAGACCTACAAGGAGTACTACACGATGGACAGGATTTTCAGCGTCCTGGGCCACACTCTGGAGGATTCGTATGTCACTGCGGCGAACACGGCTGACGGGGTGAAGCTCACCTACACCACCGACGAGGGCAAGGACTACACGATGCTCCTTCGCCTCTACAACGCCCTGGGCGACGTTCTGGAGACTTCGGTGAGCATCACGACAAAGTCCCACGCGGAGACTTACCTCTCAAAGGGTATCGACGATTTCATTGGCTCCTATCTTCTGAGCTCCACGGTCACTGACACTGACGGCAAATCCACGAGCGAGGCGTTCAGGGTGGACATCATCAAGACAGGGGAGAACACGGTTTCGGTGAAGGGTCTGAGCAACTACAAGAATTACTGCCCTGAGGTGACGGGAACCTACATCCCCGAGGAGCACTGCATCAGGCTCAGCTCACAGAATCTCGGCACGTTCAGCTATATGACGGTGGTCTTCGGTTTCGTTTCCGACCTCTACACAGGCATCTGGGGCCAGACCTCAGCCCTGGAGTTCGGCTTCACTTCCGACGGCTACGTCCGTTTCCGCCCGATGGAAGGCTCCGAGTTCCCGGTAAACGGCTACAAGTTCCTCCTTTTCGACGGCTCCTCCTACAGCGGTTACGCCGCCGGCGAGAAAACCTACACCGACCTGCTGATGATGAAGCTCTAGGGCGAGCGGAACTGTCGCAATTTTTGCGACAGTTCGAAATTGTAGGAGCATTTGGGTTATTGGTCCCTGCTTTTTAGGGGGTGTGTTTGAAAAATCGGGGTGATTTTTGAAATATACCCCCTAAAAATTTGGGGGTGTTGAAAAAATGACTTATTTTTGCTGCGGTTTTTCGGGGGAATGACCCCGGAAGAAGTAGTGTTCATTATATTTATATGGTTTCCTCCCTCGGACGGGGGGAACTGAAAACTGTAGATTTTTATGGGAAATCAGCGTTTTGAGGCTCTCGGGATTATGCACTCGAGGCCTTCGGTGAAACCGGAGAAAACGGCACCTTGCAAGTCTGAGATTTTCGGACAGGACGTGTTCACCCGCACACAGATGCGGCGTTACCTCTCCAAAGGCGTCTATGACAGAGTGATCGAGGCGATTGAAAGCGGACGGAGAATTGACAGGAGCATCGCCGACCAGGTGGCCGAGGGAATGAAAGTATGGGCTATGGAGCACGGGGCAACCCACTACACCCACTGGTTCCAGCCTCTCAACGGATCCACCGCCGAGAAACACGACGCCTTCCTCTCTCCGGACCTGGACGGCGACTCGTTCGAGTACTTCAGCGGCAGCCTCCTCTCCCAGCAGGAACCTGACGCGTCATCCTTCCCGAGCGGAGGACTGCGCAACACCTTCGAGGCCCGCGGCTACAGCGCGTGGGACCCTTCATCTCCGGCGTTCATAATCGACGGAACACTTTGTATCCCAAGCATTTTCGTTTCCTATACGGGTGAGGCTCTGGACTTCAAGACCCCGCTCCTCCGCTCAATGGCCGCAATCGACTCTTCCGCCGTCGGTGTGTGCTCTCTCTTTGACAAGGAAGTGGGACGGGTCTATCCTACGCTCGGATGGGAACAGGAATATTTCCTTGTGGACGAGGCCCTCTACAACGCCCGTCCCGACCTTATGCAGACCGGCCGCACCCTTATGGGCCACACCGCCGCAAAGGACCAGCAGCTTGAAGACCACTACTGGGGAGCCATCCCTGAGAGGGTCGAGGCCTTTATGAAAGACTTCGAGGACGCCGCCTACAGGCTCGGCATCCCGGTCAAGACCCGCCACAACGAGGTCGCCCCTAACCAGTTCGAGTGCGCCCCTCAGTTCGAGGAAGCCAACGTCGCAGTGGACCACAACCTCCTTCTGATGTCGCTGATGAGAAAAATCGCCGTCAAGCACCACCTCAAGGTCCTTTTCCACGAGAAACCTTTCGCCGGCATCAACGGAAGCGGCAAGCACTGCAACTGGTCTCTTGCAACCGCGAGCGGACAGAACCTCCTCGCTCCGGGCCACACCCCCAAGAGCAATATGCAGTTCCTCGCCTTCTATGTCTGCGCGCTGAAGGCCGCAGCCGACTACGGTTCCCTGATTATGGCTTCCATCGCATCGGAGACCAACTCGCACCGTCTGGGCGGCAACGAGGCACCTCCGGCAATTATGTCCGTCTTCACCGGAGCCACTCTCAACGCCATCCTGGACAACATCGAGGCGAAAATCAACGACAAGAAGCTCTCGCCTGACGAGAAGACCGAAATCAAGCTCGACATCGGCAAAATCCCTGAGATTCTCGTGGACAACACCGACCGCAACCGCACCTCTCCGTTCGCCTTCACCGGCAACAGGTTCGAGTTCCGCGCAGCCGGCTCCTCCACCAACTGCTCAATGCCGATGATTGTCCTGAACACCGCTGTGGCAGAGGAACTTACAGAGTTCAGAGAGGCAGTGGACAAACTCGTCGAAGGGGGAGTCAAGAAGGATGAGGCCATCCTCCAGGTCATCCGCCAGTTCATCATCGCTTCGAAGAACATCCGCTTCGAGGGCAACGGCTACAGCGACGAATGGATTGCCGAGGCAGGAAAGAGGGGACTTCGCAGCGCCAACAACGTGACCGAGGCCTTCAAGGAGTACCTCAGGGAGGAGAACACAGCGCTCTTCAAGCGTTTCGGAGTCTTCAACGACACCGAGCTCAACGCCCGCTACGAAATCAAGAACGAGATTTTCCTGAAGAAAGTCCAGATTGAGTCCCGCGTCATTGCCGATATGGCCGCGAACCACATCATCCCGACCGCCATCCGCTACCAGAACGTCCTCATCGAGAACATCAAGGGCATCAACGAGGTGTTCCCGAAGGAGCTCGACGCCCTCGCAAAGGACGAAATCAGCACCCTGAAGGAAATCATCAGCCACGTGAACGCCATCCGCACGGCTTCCGCGAAGATGACCAAGGAGCGTCACCGCCTGAACCGCATCCAGGACATCCCGGAGCGCGCAAAGGGCTACGAGAACGAGGTCCGCGCCTCTATGAACGAAATCCGCGAGCACATCGACTCCCTGGAGATGATTATCGACGACGACCTCTGGCCGCTGCCTAAGTAC
>CAYNDY010000030.1:14677-16045 GCA_964396105.1 uncultured Muribaculaceae bacterium | reverse complement strand
GAGTCACTTTTTGCTGAGGATTTTGTATCTTTGTGCTTGTATGGCGGGAAGCGTTTACATATCTGTTATTGTTCCTCTTCGGATTGACTGGGAGCCGGTTTATGCTTTGCCCTGGGGCGAGAGTGTTTGCCTTGGCGACAGAGTTAAGGTCGCTTTTGCGGGGAAGGAGTATGTGGGCGTTGTCAGCGGGGTGGATGTGCCTCTGAGCACTGCAGCGGAGAAAGTGAAGCCTCTTGGAGAGGTGCTCGGGCTGCCGCGGGTTCAGGAGGTGGAGATACGGCTCTGGAGGAAGATCGCCGAGTATTACCTTTGCTGCGTCGGGGAGGTTTACAAAATGGCCTATCCCGTGCAAAGAGAGGTGGCGGCGGACTGGAAACGGATTGGGGTGCTTTCGGAGAGGATTGAAAAACGCCGGGAACAGCTCAGCCGTTCACGCAAGGACAGTGTGAAGGAAAGGCTCGAAGGGGAAATCGCCTCTTTGGAAAAGGAAGTTCTGCTTCTAAAGGGAGAAGACGCGGAGAGCTCTCAAAAGGAGCCTCACGGGGAAGCAGGCGAAATCTTGCTCACAGAGGCTCAGAAGACCGCCCTCGGGGAGATAAAACAGGGATTTACGAGCGGAAAAACCGTTCTGCTTCAAGGAGTTACCGGGTCCGGAAAAACGGAGATATATTCCCTTCTTGCAAGGGAAGTTCTCTCGCGGGGGAAAAATGTCCTCTACCTTGTGCCTGAAATTGCCCTTAGCCGCCAGCTGGAAGAAAGGCTCGGGGGGTACTTCCCCGGAGCGCTTCTTTGCTACCATTCAGGGCTTTCACCCGCGCAGAAGCAGGGCGTTATGAAAGCGCTCACGGGGCCGTACATCCTTCTCGGAACGCGTTCCAGCCTTTTCCTTCCGCACCGGAACCTGGGTCTTGTCATAGTGGACGAGGAGCACGACACATCCTACAAACAGGACAGCCCCGCTCCCTATTACAACGGCCGCGATGTGGCTCTGATGCTCGCCCGTGAACACGGCGCCCCGGCTCTTCTTGGCTCCGCGACTCCCTCGTTTGAAAGCCTTTACAACTGCGCCTGCGGACGGTTCGCCCTCGTAAGTCTTTCGCAGAGATACCACGGCGACGCCCCCGTAAGAACTGTCATAATCGACACCGTGGCGGAAAGGAAGAAGCGCGGAATGGTTGGCTCCATTTCCCGCAAACTTATTCAAATCATCAAGGACACCCTCTCAGGAGGCGGTCAGGCGATGGTTCTTCGCGCCAGGAAGTCTTATGCCACCACCATTCAGTGCAGCGAGTGCGGGACAATCATCCGCTGCCCGCACTGCAATGTGAGCCTTAACTACCAGAAATCAAAAGGCCGCATAGTCTGCAA
>CAYNDY010000030.1:0-14577 GCA_964396105.1 uncultured Muribaculaceae bacterium | reverse complement strand
GCGTTCGGCTCAGGAACGGAGAAAATCGAGGAGGAACTCGCCGCCATTTTCCCCGACAGGAGAGTGGAACGGCTGGACTCGGAGAGCAGCACCAGGGCCGGATGGCAAAAAAAGGTCCTGGGAGACTTCGCAAGCGGGAAAATCGACATTCTTGTGGGCACGCAGATTCTCACCAAAGGCTTTGATTTTGACTCGCTCAGCCTTGTCGCCGTAGTGCAGGCCGACTCGATTCTCGCCCAGCAGGATTTCCGTGCGGACGAGAAGGCACTCCAACTTCTGGAACAGTTCCGCGGCAGGTGTTCGCGAAGGGGTCAGGGAGGAACTTTCGTCCTTCAGACCGCCCAGCCGGACCACCCGGTTTACAGGATGTTGCTTTCAGAAAATTCAGAGAACGCTGTAGAGGACGGTGCGCCTTCGGATGAGAACGGCACGCAGGAGACACCACAGGCCGCAACGGACTACAAGAGAGCGATTATGGCTGAGAGGAAGGAATTCCACTATCCGCCATATTCCCGGATAGTGAATATCGTCCTCAGGGATGACAAACCGGAGCGGCTTGAACGGCTCGGGGGGCTTCTGTCGCTGACTCTTCGCGGCGAGGGCGTGTTCCCGGGAAGCGGAGTGGAGGTTTCGCCGCTCTATGCGCCGGCGGTCGACAAGGTGAGGGATGAATATGTGAGAGTGGTGAGGGTCAGTTTCCCCAAAGACCGCGTCCTTTCAGAAAACAAGGCGGCTCTGCTTCAGAGGGTGAAGGCTTTTGCAGCCGAGCGTAAATACGATGCGCACATCAAAATTGATGTCGATCCAATTTGACGGGCCAACTAAAAAGCGGATTGCTGCGTTGTGCTCCTTGCACTCCATCTTTTTATTTGACCCAGCTCTAAGGTTATACTCTAAGAGAGGAGTTCCTTATTTTACCTTGGAAATCACATTTAACTGACCGGGCAGAAGACTCACCGTCAGCGGGATGTTGCCGACAATCTCGCCGTCCACCTCAACGAGCGGGCCACTGCCCTCAAGCGGCTCAATCTGAAGAGATTTGCAGCGGGTGAAAGTGAGCTCCGGATGCTTTTCCAGAAGCCGGCCGGAGAAAAGGGTCGGAACCGCGCGGACAATCGTTCCCAGCGGCAGAGTCGGAATCACGGTCACATCCAGCAGGCCGTCATCCATCACCGCGTATGGCACCTGCATCATTCCCCCACCCGAATATTTTCCGCATCCCATTGCAATGGAAAGCGCATCCCCCTTAAAAATCTCTTTTCCGTCAGCCACCACGCGGCACGGGAACGGTTTTGTTTTCACAACGGTTGTCACCAGCACCTTGAGATAGAGGATCTTGCCCTTTTTGCCTGAGTTTTTCTCGAAATTGACCCTGTTGCAGATGTTGGCGTCGAATCCCACTCCCGCGATATTCGCCATATAGGAGCTCGCCTGGGTCGAAGTCTCGTCGTTGCGCACAGAAACTTTGAACACATCCTGCCGGGCGAATGACTCGTCCTTAATGAGGGAAACTATTGCCGCAGTGTCGTGAGGCACTCCGAGAGTCTTTATCCAGTCGTTCCCGGAGCCGATCGGAATCACCGCAAGAGTGAAATCCGAGAGCGAAAGAGGGGTGCTTCCCTCGGAAAGAGTCGCAGCGACTGCCGACATCTCCACATAGCGTGCAATGCCCTCGAGGACCTCGTGAACAGTGCCGTCTCCGCCAACTGCGAGAAAACGGCGGTAGCCCTCCTCACAGGCACGGGTGGCGATTTCGGTCGCGGCACCCTTGCTCCAGGTGGTCTTGTATTCGTAGGGGATCCTTGAGTCGCTTAGCAGTCTTTCGGCCCTTGGCCATTCAGAAATGGTCTTTCCGGACCCGGCATTCGGGTTCACGACGGCGTACCAGACTTTGTCTATTGTTGGAGTTGGCATAATGTTTTGCGTGTCTATTGTCGTAGCTGTTCTCGTATTTATAAGTCTCTATGAGATATGGATATGCGCAGCGCGAATTTTTCTGCCACGCACAAAACAGCCGACAAAAGTAATAAATAAAGGAAAGGAATAAAAATAATTTCGTATTTTTGCAAAATATGCGCGGGTATTTTCCCGTCTATGGTCGTGCACTCTTCAGCACCCCGGCAGAAAAAGGCTCAGCGCACAAACACTCAAACTGTATGGGAAAAGTCATAGCTATAGCGAACCAGAAGGGCGGAGTCGGCAAAACGACCACCGCAATCAATCTTGCAGCCTCACTCGCCGTCCTTGAGAAGAATGTGCTCATCATCGACGCGGACCCCCAGGCCAACACCACCTCCGGCCTCAATTTCTCCCCTGAAAGCGAGGAGAAAAGGACTCTCTACGAGCTTATGATCGGGCAGAGGCAGGCTGAAGACGTGCTGATACAGACTGAGATAGCGCGCCTGCAGATGATTCCTTCCAACATCAACCTCGTCGGAGCGGAAATCGAGATGCTCGGAACGGACGAGAGGGAATCCATCCTCAAAAGGGCGCTTGCCCCGATTCGCGACAACTACGACTACATAATAATCGACTGCTCCCCTTCCCTGGGTCTTATCACCGTCAACTGCCTCACCGCCGCCGACTCAGTGATAATTCCGGTTCAGCCGGAGTTCTTCGCGCTTGAGGGTCTTGGAAAACTGCTTCAGACCATCCGCCTTGTGCAGGGAGGAGTGAACCCGGCACTTACAATTGAGGGATTCGTGGTGACTATGTACGACGGAAGGACAAAGGTTCACAATCAGGTGGTCCAGGAGCTCAAGGATCACTTCAAGGATATGGTTTTCGAGACCATAATCCAGAGGAATATCCGCCTGAGCGAAGCTCCTTCACACGGAAAGCCGATTATTCTTTACGACGTAATCTGCAACGGCACAGCGAATTACCTCAACCTCGCCAAAGAGGTGCTTGAGCGTAACGGCGATCTGGTGAAGAGCAAATAGCCTTGGGGCATTCAAAATCAGAATCAAATTTATTCAGGATATACAATGGCATCAAATAAACCGCAGAGAGGATTAGGAAAGGGACTCGGAGCGCTGCTCGGAGAGGATGTTGATCTTGGCAACATACGCAAGCCTGTGGGCTACGTCAACAAAGTGGTCGTGAACGCCGAAACACAGCCGGAGACGACCGCCGACGTGCTTATGATTCCGGTGGACCTTGTGGAGCCGAACCCGTTCCAGCCGCGAATGACCTTTGACGAGGAGGCACTGAATGAACTTGCGGACTCTATCCGCACTCTCGGACTCATCCAGCCGATTACGGTGCGCCGCAAAGGAGCGGGCCGCTACCAGATCATAAGCGGAGAGAGGCGTTTCAGGGCGTGCAGGCTGGCAGGGATGGAAACCGTTCCGGCATACGTCCGCAGCACCGACGACCAGGGAATGCTCGAGATGGCCATAGTTGAGAACATCCAGAGGGAAAATCTCGATCCGATTGAGGAGGCGATGAGCTACCGCCGCCTGATTGAGGAGTGCAACCTCACCCAGGACCAGATGGCGCAGAGGGTGGGCAAGAAAAGGGCTTCGGTCACCAACTGCCTCCGCCTTCTGAAACTCCCGGCAAAGGTGCAGCACGACCTGAAGGTGGGTCAGATAAGCGTCGGACACGCGAAGGTGCTTCTCGGCGTCGAGGACCCCGAGGTTCAGGAAGTTCTGTGCGACATAATCGTGAAGGAAGGGCTCTCCGTGAGGGGTCTTGAGGACAAAATCAAGAAACTCGAAAAGGCCGAAAACGCGAAGGATGCCCCTGAGGCTCAGGATCTTCCGGACGACTATTTCAAGGTTCTGGAGGCATTGGGAAAATATTTCAACAACAGCATAAGCCTCAAGAGGTCAGGAGCCGGAAAGGGCACGATGACCATCCATTTCTCCTCCGACGATGAGGTCAGGAATTTCCTCGCAGCACTTGAGAAAGCAAATCTGTAAACTCCAGTAATCGGCGGAATCCAGAAAATGAAAAAAGCAGTTCTCTGCATATCCCTCCTCGGCGCTTTCCTTCTAATGTTCAGCATCGAAGGCCGCGCGCAGTTCAAGCAGGAGGCATTCACCCAGAGCTACAACGACTCCACAGTTACAGAAAAGACGGACACGACGGACAAGCTGTTCTCTTTCAAGGAGTTGTTCAGAGGCCTCGGACACAAGCAGGACATCAAGATAGGAACGATGTTCGGCGGCGCCGTGATGTTCCCCGGCTCCGGGCAGATCTACAACCGCGACTACTGGAAACTCCCCATAATCTACGGAGGCATCGCAGCCTGCGCGGGAACCGGAGGCTACTACACTCACCTCTACAAGCAGAGCACAGCGGCGGGAGAGCCGAACGAACAATACCGAAAGACTGCTGCCTGGCTCTACGCCGGAGCGGGACTTGTTTACTGGGGCTCGCTTATGGACGCGGTCGGGTTCTATCCGTCCAACGGAAAGCCCAATCCCGGCAGGGCCGCCCTCTATTCCACCCTTCTACCTGGCCTCGGAC
Organism: uncultured Muribaculaceae bacterium; assembly: GCA_964396105.1. Taxonomy (GTDB): domain Bacteria; phylum Bacteroidota; class Bacteroidia; order Bacteroidales; family UBA932; genus Cryptobacteroides. The sequence continues at coordinate 10,101 of CAYNDY010000030.1, read as the reverse complement.
AGGCCTACAACGGTGAATACTGGAAGATTCCGGTCTATTACACGGGGCTTCTCACGGCTGGATTTTTCGTGATAAACAACGGGACGAACTACAACCGTTTCAAAAGGATCTACAACGAGGCGAACAGCACCGAAGTGGCCTACACGGGTCCTGTCACCTCCGAGCAGGCGAAATACTACAGAGACTCCTACAGGCGCTTGAGGGACTACTCCATTGTGGCTCTCGCGCTCGTCTATGCCCTGCAGATTATTGACGCGAATGTCTTTGCGTATATGTACGATTTCGAGGTGAGCGACGACATATCCCTGAGGATGGAGCCGGCAGTGCTCGCCCCCGACAACCAGTACGCGATGCGCTCGACTTCGATGGGAGGGAGCGCGGTAGGTATGAAAATCGGCCTTACATTTTAGGGCCGGATGGTTTTGATTATGATGAAGAAAATATCGATATATTTCGTTGCGGCTGCCTTCGGGGTGGCTTTTTTCTCGCCCGAGGCAAGGGCGCAATACTTTGACGCTCCGGACATTGTGGAGGAAAGCACTGCCTCCGCAAAGGACTCCAAGGCTCTCCTTGCAAAGGAAGAGAGTATGGAGAAAACCTTTGCCACCGACAGCACCGAGGGACGGCGCACCGTGGACAGCCTTCTGCTGGAATTTTACGGGAAGAACCGCCTGCTGGAGTTCACGAACATCCAGGACCTCGACTCCACCAGGGTTCACTACACCTCGGCCGTTTCGGACACGGTTTTCGTCCAGAGGCTCAGCGGCATCTATTCCTACATCCCGCTCACCTTCAACAACACGGTGAAGAACTACATAATCCTCTACTCGGAGAAGATGCCCCAGCAGATGGGACGGGTCATAGGCCTGGGAAACTATTATTTCCCGATTTTTCAGGAGACCTTCAACCGCTACGACATCCCGGAGGAGCTCCGCGCGATGGCGGTTGTGGAGTCTATGCTGAAATATGACGCGATGTCCCGGGTCGGAGCGCGCGGAATCTGGCAGTTTATGTACTACACCGCAAAGAAATACGGGCTCACAATCAACTCTTTCGTGGACGAGAGGCTCGACCCCGTTCTTGCAGTGGACGCCGCGGCGCGCTACCTCAAGGACTCCTATGAGGTTTTCGGGGACTGGCTGCTGGCGATTGCCTCCTACAACTGCGGCCCCGGCAACGTGAACAAGGCGATGAAACGCTCCCAGCACGATGATTTCTGGGAAATTTACGACTACCTGCCCCGTGAGACCAGAGGCTATGTCCCGGCGTTCATCGGCGCGCTCTACACCCTCAACTACTACAAGGAATACGGCATCCAGCCGGAGGAAATTGAGATTCCTTCGCAGATTGACACTTTCCACATCAACAAGATGATGCACCTGCGGCAAGTAAACGAGCTTGCAGGGGTGCCGATGGATGTTCTGAAGGTGCTCAATCCCCAGTACACCCACGACATAATCCCGGGAAGTCCGGAGAAGGACTATGTCCTCAGGATACCCGCAAGCTACACGGGACGCTATGTGAGCGTCGAGGACAGCCTCCATCTCCACAAGGCCGACACCCTGCTCAACCCTGTGACCATCAAGAAGATAAAGGACGGTGGCGACGGGCAGAGAATCGCCTACAAGGTGAAGAAGGGCGACTATCTCGGAAAAATCGCTTCGCGCTATCACTGCACCGTGGCTCAGATTCAGAAGTGGAATCATCTAAAGGGGACGAATATTCGCGAAGGCCAGACTCTCTATATTTATAGAGGAGGCGGAAAATAGTACGGCTCCTCGGAATTGCATTGTTGTTATTCATTCAGATTGCAATTGAGAGCAACACGCGGGCTTCGAGTTTTGTGGGTTTGCGCGTCTTGAGGGGCATAAACGGGTAGGAGTAGCAGGAGAGGCGCGAGGAAAGTTTCAGCCGGGCCGTCGGGCGCCAGGAGGCGAAAAGCGAGCCCCACACTCCCCTTCCGTACAGGGCCGGGATGTTGAACCGCCCCTTGATGTCGTGTTCATAGACATAAATCCTTCCCTCCCAGTCGTCAACGCTGAAAATCCCTGCGCGAAGATACGCCGAGAGCTTCCGCTCAATCCTGCAGCTCTGCTCAAGATACACAACAAGACCCCAGCAGCTACGGCTACGGCTCGCCCTCACAGAGGCTCCGCTTGCCCAGATTGTTCCGTACCCCACAGCGACATCCCCTCTGCAGTCGAAAATGCTCCCCGGGACGTCATTAAGGTTCAGTTTTTCTCTTGCCCGAAGGCTCACCGCCGAGTTCTCCGCCCACTTCCATTGCGCACGGCCCTCGATGCGAAGTTCATTCGTCCCGGGAAGTGCACTCTCAACGAAGCCCCGGCTGGATGAAGAATGCCGGAGGCTAAGCCCCAGCGAGGCAGAAATCCCACGCCGCGAAGAATACTCCCCGATAAGAGCCGCCTGGTGCTTTGAGGAACTGTAGCGAAGCGTAGAGCCAAGTTTAAAGCACTCACCAAGAGGCGAAACTACCGAAAGAACCGCCCGGGGAGAAAGCGCGCTGACTCCACCACCTGCCGAACAGAGGCCCCAGGCCACCTCCGAGGCGATGTCCACCCCGGAAAAGCACCCCCGAAAATCCGCAGCGAAATCAGCCGTCGTGCGCCATCCGTATGCTGACGGATATGAGGACACGGAAGAGGTCAGACCTGCCGAGCAGAGCCTCCCCCACCAGTTGCAGTTAACAATGCCCTGAAGACCCGCGACATCGGAGCCCCCTCGGGATGAGTTGATAGCCGAAAGGAGAACCGTCTTCAGTCCCGGCACTGCGGCAACGGCGCTGAGAGTGAACGCCCCCGTTTCAAAAGAGGCGCCAAGCCCCGTGTGGGCATAGTTTCCAGTGAGCGACTGGCTCACTCCCAGGCCCGTCGGGCGGCGGATTAGAGCCGAGGTGGTGGAAATGTCGCTGAGAGTCATAGTGTTCCAAGCGCACAGTCCCTGCCCGAAGCGGGCGTTGAAGTCACCGCAGTATAGCCGCACTTTGCCTCTCGAGAAAGAACTGACGCACCAGGCGGAGAGGGCTTCGGCCGAGAAGGAGGTTTTACCCTGGCCCCCGCTGCCGGAAGTTCCCGCCGAGGATGCAGCCGCAGAACTTGGCTGACTCGCAGCCGCCTCCCAACCGCCCTTTCCGGCAAGCCCGAATTGCAGTCTCTCCCCCTTTGAAACGGCGGTCCTGAGCCCGAAAGTTCCGCCCACATCCCACGCGGACTCCTCATTAAGCGCCTTCACATCGGCATAACTGTCCACATCCGCCGCCCAGACTCCTCCGGAAGGCGGCGAGGTGTCAAAGCTGAGGAAAAAGCAGAGCGCCTCGGCAATTTCCGAGTCAAATCCGTCCACAAGGGAGAGCTCTCGCCCCGACATCACGGGCCCCGTAGCAGCGATGTAGTCCAGCAGCGAGATGCACTGGAACTGAGAAAGAAGCCCCGAGGAAAGCAGTTCACGCCTCGAAGCGGAGTTGATGTGGAGGGGATGTTCCGCATAGTGCATCATCCTCTCGATCTCGCTCTCGGAGAGTTCCTCCTCGTTCACGGCTCCCAGAATAAGGGCGATTGCTTCAAGTATTGTCATCAAAAATTTCATAGCGCCGCAAACATAAGCGGCCCCGATGGAAATTCTGTTGTATTTCAAAGAAAATACATAAGATTTTTCTTTTTTTTGAATGTTTTTACCCTTACTTTTGCGCTTTGTTTTTCAGAAGTATGGATAAAAAGGTAAAGGTTTTTGACAAAACATTCGTTCCGTTCATCAAACACGACGAATTGATCTCCCGCATCGATGCTGTGGCAGAGCAGATTAACAACGACTTCAGAGGCTGCGACGACGTTCCGATGATCCTCTGCATCCTCAACGGGGCAATCGTTTTCACCGGCGAACTCATTCAGAGGCTGGATTTCCCCTGCCAGATGGTCTCCACGAAGATGACCTCATACGTCGGCACCCAGACCACGGGCGACGTGCAGCAGGCTCTTCCGCTGACCCACCCGGTAAAGGGCCGCAGGGTCATAATCGCCGAAGACATAGTTGATTCGGGCTACACGATTCAGGCTATGAGAAAAATTCTCAAGGCGGAGGGTGCGACGGATGTGAAGGTGTGCACGCTGCTTTTCAAGAAAGAGGCGTTCAAGACCGGGGAGAAGATTGACTATGTGGCGATGGAGATTCCGAACAAGTTCATCCTCGGCTTCGGACTCGACTACAACGAGCTCGGACGCAACCTCGCCGACATCTACGTCCTCGACGAAACCGCAGAATAATCCTTCTGTAAAAAACGCAAGAAAACAGACATCCGCAAGGACCTGCAGCAAGACACAGGGGCTAACTTGCGGGACATAAAAAGAAAGATATGAAATACTACATTTTATTCGGCCCTCCGGGAGCCGGGAAAGGCACTCAGGCCAGCGCAATGGTCGAAAAATACAATCTTCACCACATCTCAACGGGCGCTCTGCTCCGCAAGGAAATCGCAGCGGGAACTCCGCTCGGCGTTCAGGCGCACGAACTCATTGAAAAAGGATGTCTTGTTCCGGACGAGGTCGTGGAAGGTATGATTGAGTCTGAGTTCAACACGGTGAAAGGTGTTGCTGGCTTCCTCCTCGACGGTTATCCCCGCACAGTCTCCCAGGCGGAGTCTCTCGAAAGGCTCCTCGGCAAAAAGGGAGAAGGTGTCACAGGAGTGGTTTCCATAATGATTCCTGACGAGATGATTTTCGAACGCATCCGTCACCGCGCCGAGATTGAAGGCCGCGCGGACGATGCAAGCGACGAGATTGTAGCAAACCGCATCGCCACCTACCACGAGAAGACCGAACCGCTTGTAAAATTCTACAAGGACAAGGGAAGCTACCGCGAAGTGAACGGAACAGGCACGATTGAGGAGGTCCGCAAGGGCATTTTCGACATCCTTGATGAGGCTGACTAAAAGCGTATTATGAGCATCAAGAAAAAAATCATAACCTGGTCAACCCTGATTCTGCTCGTTGCAGCCGCCCTTTTCTTCTATTTCAAGTTCTACTATGTCTTCGGAGAAGGAGTGAAGGCCGGCGAGCTCAATTTCGTTGTGTACAAGGGTTACATCTGGAAAACCTACGAAGGCCGCGCCATCCAGGCCGGTTTCCAAAGGGGAACGAAAGGCGCAACGACAGCCATCCAGTCCTACGAATTCGACTTCTCAGTCGAGGACCAGGCAATAGCCGACACCCTGATGCGCTGCAGCGGCCGCGAAGTCCAGCTCCACTACAAAGAATACCTCGGCGCCCTCCCCTGGCGCGGCCAGCAAAAATACATAGTCGACCGCATCCTCTCCGTCAACTGAAGATTATATCATTTACCGGGCTTTCGAATCCACTCCGGATATTCAATTTTTCCGATTAGGTTTTTGATCTGGCCGGCTCGCTTGAGGTGATATTTCCCCGGGCGGGCCAGATTGCGTTTTAGTGGGCTTGGAAGGCTGGCGGCCATAAGGCAGGACTGATCAAGAGAGAGAGAGGAGGCGGAGCAGCGGAAGAATTTCCTGGCTGCGGCCTCGGCGCCATAGACTCCCCTGCCGAATTCGGCTACATTGAGATAGACCTCCATAATGCGCTGCTTTCCCCATATCTGTTCGATGAGAACCGTAAAATAGGCCTCAAGGCCCTTCCGCAGCCAGCTTCTGCCGCTCCAAAGAAAAACATTTTTGGCTGTCTGCTGGGAGATTGTGCTCGCGCCCTGGACAATTTTTCCGGCCTTGCGGTTTACCCTTTCCGCGCGACGGATGGACTCAAGATCAAAGCCGCTGTGCTGCGGGAATCTGTTGTCTTCCGACGCTATCACCGCCTTCATCAGGTACGGGGATATTTTGTCAAGGCTGACCCAAGTCTGAAGAGTTTTGAAAGAAGAGTCGCTGCGATATTCAATGGCCCGGTGTATCATAAGCGGAGTGCGCCGTACGGGCACCCACTTGAGGGCCACGACCCATAGCAGCGTCCCCACAAAGAACGCCGCCAGAATGAGGCCAAGCCACTTCAGAATCTTTCTGCCAAGTTTCTTTTTCATTCTGCCTGTGTTGGATGCAACAGCCTCACCGGAACATATCGCAGTTCATTTTTACAGCGACTTCAGCCAGGCGTCAAACTGTCTGTAGAATGCTTTGCGGTCTTTCTCGGGAAGACGGTCTTTCTGGCCTTCGAGGCGGAAACCCCAGCCGTGGCCTCCGGTCGGGAAACTTACTACCGTGGCAGGGATGCCGTTTTCGGTGAGAGCCTTGATGTACGGAACTGCATTGTAGGCTACCGGGACTACCGTGTCGTCATCTGAGAAGGCTATGAATGCCGGCGGAGTTGTGCTGCTGACCTGCTTTTCGTTGGAGTAGAGGTCGAGGAGTTCCTCTGAAGGTTCCTTGCCGATGAGGTTGTCGTGAGTGCCGCGGTGAGTGCCCGGGTACATCGTGATTACAGGATAGATAAGTATCTGGAAATCAGGTCTGTATTCGCCCTTTTCGTGGGTTGCCACAGTCGATGCGAAATGTCCTCCGGCGGAAAATCCCATAACGCCGATGCTGTTGATGCCCCACTCGGCGCTGTGAGCCCTGCAATAGGAGATGGTCTCCTCAAAATCCTCCGTGGGCACGGTGCAGTGGTGGTTCGGAAGCCTGTAGGTTAGAACTGCTGCGGCAATTCCCCTGTCGCAAAGCCACTGGGCCACGTATGCGCCTTCATAAATGCTGGCAACGCACCAATAGCCTCCGCCGGGGATGACGATGACCATCTGGCCGGTCCTCTGGGACTTTTTCGGAAAATAAAGGTCGAATCTCGCGTCCTTTTCGTTCACTCTGCTGAGATTGCCCTCGCTGTCGCTCTGCTCGCCGCTATGGCCGTTGAGCGTTACAGGAGACTTGTCTGCATAGAGATAGACAGTCTGGGAGACTTTATGCTTATCGGAAGGAAGCGCAACAGTTTTGTCGCCTTTAGCCTCAGAGGAAAACGAGGCTGCTCCGAAAGCAATGATTGCCGCAAGGGCAAAGATAATTCTCTTTTTCATTTTATGAGTTTTAATGTATTAATCCTCCCGGACAGACTCGCGAAGAGGCTTGACTTTCCGAATGACAGTGACTGCAACAAGTGCGATGAGGGTTCCGGTGATGAGCCCGGAGATGGCTCCGACCGTTATGTCACCGATGAAATGTTTTCCGCAATAGACCCTGCTGATGCTGACAACGGTGGCCCAGAGGAAAATCAGAACGCCGTATATGGAGAGGAAAAGTTTCCTGCGCCCTGGGGTTTCCCTTCCCATCGCTCCCCTATTGCTGCGGACGCGGCTGAAACACAGGAATGAACAGATTGCAAATGAAAAGACATTAGCTGCGTGCCCTGAGTAGAATCCGCAGCCTCCGCCGCCCTCAAGCACCCTGAGCCCGTTTTCTGTCATCCACGGGTCCACGCAGGGACGGAGCCTCCCGATGCCGTCTTTGAATACATTTGCCAACTGGTCAGCACACACTACATTCAGTACAAGCGCGAGCGTCACCGCGAGACCGGCCCTCCAGCCGCAGCGGTAGATGATGATGCAAAGCACCGCCACATAGAGCGGAATCCACACCTTCGTGTGCGAGCAGAACGGCATAACGGCGTCCGTGAACGCGTTTCCCGCCATATTCATAGCCAGAGTGGCCTGTTTGTCCAGCATCTCAAGCTGCGACAGCGAAATCAAAGGCAACATATTGATTTATAGTTAAAAGCATTCGTTGAAAAGGGTACTCTCTCCCCCAAACCTTCCGCGGCTATTCACCCTTGTGCAGCGCGGCCCAGAGCATATCTTTGAGTTCCTTTATGCCTTCGCCGCTAAACGAAGAAATGAAAACATGCGGAACGCCCTCTGGAAGGGTTTTCTCCACATCGGCCTCAAGGTTGGCGTCCAGAAGGTCGGACTTTGTGATTGCGAGGACCCGCTCCTTCACCAGCAGCTCAGGATTGTATTCCCGAAGCTCGTCAAGAAGGATCTCATATCCCTTTGCGACATCCTCCTCTTCGGCAGAAACCATAAATAGCAGGACGGAGTTGCGCTCAATATGGCGCAGGAACCTGATTCCCAGACCCTTGCCTTCGTGCGCGCCTTCGATGATGCCAGGGATGTCAGCCATCACGAAAGACTGGTCGTCGTAGTAGCGAACCACACCGACGCTCGGCTCAAGGGTGGTGAAAGCGTAGTTCGCCACTTTGGGTTTCGCTGCGGAAACGGTGGAAAGAAGGGTGGATTTTCCGGCATTCGGGAAGCCTACAAGCCCAACATCAGCAAGAAGTTTCAGTTCAAGGATGAACCAGCCCTCGCTTCCGGGCTCTCCGGGCTGGGCGTAACGCGGAGTCTGATTGGTCGGGGACTTGAAATTCGCGTTTCCGAGCCCTCCGCGGCCACCTTTTACGAGGACGAACTCCTCGCCAGGGGTCACCATCTCGTGGATGACTTCCTCAGTTTCGCCGTCTTTGGCCACAGTTCCGAGCGGGACGTCCAGATAGACATCCGCGCCGGCCTTGCCGTTGCAAAGCGCTCCGCTTCCGGCCTCGCCGTGCTCGGCTCTGATGTGCTTGCGGTATTTTAAGTGGATGAGCGTCCAGAACTGAGGATTGGCCCTGAGGATTACATTTCCTCCCCTTCCGCCGTCTCCCCCGTCAGGACCGCCCTTGGGGACATATTTTTCGCGTCTAAGGTGCATTGCACCGGCGCCGCCATTTCCGGAAGCGCAGTAAATCTTGACGTAATCTATGAAATTCGACTCTGCCATAATCTTGTAAAATCAATTCTGCAAAGTTAGTGATTTAAGGGGAACCTGGAACGGGTCTTTTGTATCAAAATGCAGCCCGGTCATAAACGGCCCTCCCAGAATGACAAACTCTCCCCTATAGTGCCGGGATTGTTTTCTCCATCCTGGTGCCGCGGGAGCCTTTCACAAGGATTGCCGCGTCGGAAAAGTCCTCTTCGTTAGCAGTAATGTATGTAGCAAGTGCGTCAGAGGAGTCGAAGCAGTTCGGAGCCCCTGCGGCCTTGAACTCACTGCCCACGAAATAGGCCTTGAAACCGTAGCGGGCGACAGTTTCTACAACATTCCTGTGCTCGGAGAGAGAGTCTTTTCCGAGTTCAAGCATATCTCCAAGAAGAACAATCTTTTTCTCAGCCTCGAACCGTGCGAAATTGTCCAGCGCCGCCCCCATACTGGAAGGATTGGCATTGTAGGCATCCACGATGAGGACATTGCGGGAGGTGCGCTGCATCTGGGAACGGTTGTTCGACGGGGTGTAGGCTTCGATTGCCGCGATTGCCGCCTCCCGGGGAACTCCGAAGTACTCTCCCACCCTAAGCGCCGCGAGCACATTGTCCGCATTGTAGCTTCCCACAAGACGGGTCCGCACAAGGCTGGAATCCGAAAGGCGAAGCGTCAGAAAAGGATGCTCCGCGTCGGAGTCAAGAATCTGCGCCCCCGAGAACTCGAGGCCATAGCGGATAATCTTCACTCCCTTCTCCTCCAAAGAGCGGTCTGAGGCCATCCGGACAAGGTGCGGATTGTCCGCATTGAGGAAAATTCCTCCCTTCCCGGCCCTCTCACGGGCGATGAAGTCATAGAGCTCGCCTTTCGTGGCTTTCACGCCCTCGAAAGAGCCGAAGCCCAGAATGTGGGCTTTGCCGACATTGGTGATGAGCCCGTAATCGGGAGCGCAGATGGCGACAAGTTCATTAATGTCCCCAGGATGGCTCGCGCCCATCTCAACAATGGCTATCTCCGTCTCGGAGGTGATGCCGAGCACGGTCAGAGGCACGCCGATGTTGTTGTTAAGGTTGCCGGAGGTGGCGTGGGTGCGATATTTCGCCGAAAGGACGGCGTTAATGAGCTCTTTTGTCGTGGTCTTGCCGTTTGTGCCGGTAAGGCCGAGGACAGGTATGTTGAAGAGGTCGCGGTGACTCCTGGCAAGCGCCCAGAGAGCCTTCAGGGTGTCCGGGACTGCAACGAGACGGCCGTTCCCCGGGTTTTCGCGGGCGACAGTTGAGTCTTTATCCACAACGGCGTATGCCGCACCCGCCTCAAGAGCGGCAAGAGCATACTCGTTTCCG
>CAYNDY010000029.1:13580-16148 GCA_964396105.1 uncultured Muribaculaceae bacterium | reverse complement strand
TAAAGCGGGGTGCCGCCCCCGAAAGGATAGGTGAGTGTTCCGCGGGAAGTCGTCACCGTCCAGAATGTCTTTCCATCCTTGTCCACTCTCTCCGGAAGCGAAAGAATCTTGTCCTGAGGGCATATCCCCTTCCACTGGGAAGGAACCTTTCCCTCAAGGTTGTACATCCCGATGCTGTTGTCGTCGAACAGAACCAAGATGTTGTATTTCCTCGCCCCTGAAAAATCGTAGGCGGCGGGTCCAAGCACAATTTTCTTGCCGAGCTCCAGCGGGAACGGAGAAACGGGGCGTCCGAGACGGTCCAGAAGGTATATTTTTGAGCCCGAAGCGAAGAGGAACTGAACTTTTCCGTTGCGGAAATAGTCTATGTTGCAGACAGTTCCGCAGACCTTCCCGGAAAACGGCACTGTCCAAAGGGCTTTGCCGGTCTCGTCCTTGAGACTCAGGGAGAGATTCGCGTTCTGAACGAGAGTGTTGTTCTTCCCGGTTGCGCAGTTTTTCACCGTCCACGGTCCTTCGGGCACGCTCACTCCGCTTTCCTCTCCGGCAGCGGCTTTTGTCTTTTTGAAGTCTGCCCCTGTAACCTTCAGGTCCACAAGGCAGCCCTCCCCCTTTTCCGGGGATATGGTGAGAAGGGCCGGCATAATGTCCGAGCCCGCCGCCTGAGAATGCAGGGATTTCTCTGCATCAGCAGAGAATACTGATGTGGCGCAGGAGGCGTCCATATCTATGCTGAAATATGCCGCCAGAACCGCTGAGGATGGGATTGAGCCCTTCAGACCCGCATCGGAAAGCTTCCCTTCAAGGGAGCGATCCATCTCGGCCCTGTAGGCTCCGACCGCTTCCGGGCTGCCGCTCACGATCCATTCGCCGTCCCAAACGGTGAAGACGCTCTCGTCCTCAAGGGCAAAAGTTTTTCCGAAAAGCGAGGCGAGAAGCCCTGCGGCAGGATAAGCCGAAAGGGAGTCGGCACCCTTAATTTTAGAACCCCTCAGGAGATTGACCCTGAGAGTCTTGCCGCCCCGGCAGAAGGAAAGCCGGCCTATTTCTTCTGCTCCGAGAGAAGTGATCCATTCCTTGGGGGAAACTCCCGCCCTGGCTCCGGCCGCCTTTCTTTCGGCCTTCACGTCCGAAAGCTTCATATTCATTTCGAGATAGAGGTCGTAGGCTTCCAGACTCGCAGAGAGCGATTTCAGAGGAAGCGAAAGGAGAAAAAGCGTGGAGGAAGGGGCTGCGCTGAAGGCTTTGCAGGATGATGCCTTCAAAGACGAGAGCACATTCACGCCGTCGGTTGCCCCGGATGAGCATACAAGCCCGGAAAGGGAGAAGTCTCCCCTGGAGAAATCGGTCTCGAAGCCGGCCCAGCCGCAGAACGAGGAGACGGTTTTAAGGTAGGGGCGGAATGTCTCGCGGGTAAGAAGCTCCGGGAGGAGTTTGTCCGCATCCGGTGCGCTCACAAGGAACTGACCCTTCGAGCCAAGCCGCGCCGCCGCCTCGGGGAAGCCTGCGGCATCGTAAATGGAACTTCCGCTCTCGATGTGGCGGAGCGCGGAGTTGATGATGCTTTCGGAAGGGGACGCAAGGATGACGCGGCGGCTCTTCAGGCGCGGGGTTACGGAGGTTATCCCCGAGCAGTCGCACTCCTCAGCCTTGAAGCCTGCGGAAACGAAAATATCCTTAATCTTCTGAATGTCAGCGTCATAGTCCTGGTCTCCGGACTCCCCGGCGCCGAGCACATACAGAGGAACGATGCTCTTTACATAGTGCAGAGAGACTGCAAGAGGCTCTCTCCCGAGTCTTCCCAATTCTCCGCCCTCAAGGCTTGCGGACAACTTCGCCCCAAGCGCCCCGCGGGCCTCCGTGATGCTTCCGAGGGCATCCTGAAGAGAAGGAAACCTTCCCAGAGCCACGGCATTTGAAGGAATGCAGCAATAAAGAGGATCCGCATCCGAAGGGTCAAACGACTTCTTTTCGGAGGAAGAGGATGAACCGCCATACAGAAGAGCGAGCAGCACGGCCACCACGACCACCATCCCGCCCAAGGCTGCGAGCAGCGCCCAGAGTGTTTTCTTTCCCATACTTTTAGCCCCTTACTGCCACCGCCTCAATTTCCACTTTCACTCCCATCGGAAGCGCAGCCACCTGGAAGCAGGCCCTTGCAGGCATATTCTCGGTGAAGAAAGTGGCATAGACAGCGTTCATTGCCTTGAAGTCGGCGATGTCGGCAAGAAGGACGGTGGTTTTAACGACGTCACTGTAGCCAAGACCTGCCTCGGCGAGGATTGCTCCGACGTTTTTCAGCGCCTGAGTTGACTGCTCCTCAATCGAAGAAGGGACACTTCCGTCAGCGGGGTTTACAGGAATCTGTCCTGATACATAGAGAGTTCCGTTAACTTCAACAGCCTGTGAATATGGGCCTACAGCCTTTGGCGCATTAGGGGTCGCAATGATCTTTTTCATATTTTATTGTCTTTTTATGTTCAATTCTTTCCGGCGCCCGGTCGCGGGAGGAGCCACAGCCCAGAGTCCCCGGCAGAGCGCATAACCTGCAAAGTTAAGAAAAAAGCG
>CAYNDY010000029.1:0-13480 GCA_964396105.1 uncultured Muribaculaceae bacterium | reverse complement strand
TTCTCAAGAGCCACCCTTGACACCTTGGTAGGGTCAATGACACCGGCCTCGAACATATTCACATACTCCTCGGTCCTTGCGTTGAATCCGAAGTCGCCCTTGCCCTCGCGGATCTTGTTGACAATCACGCTGCCCTCAAGACCTGCATTGGCTGCAATCTGACGGAGAGGCTCCTCGATTGCGGAAGCGACGATGCGGATACCTGTGGTCTCGTCCTCGTTGTCGCCCTTGAGGTTCTTCAGAGCCTCGGCTGCGCGGATGTAAGCCACTCCGCCGCCCGGCACGATACCTTCCTCGACAGCTGCGCGGGTTGCGTTAAGAGCGTCCTCAACCCTGTCTTTCTTCTCCTTCATCTCAACCTCGGTGGTTGCGCCCACATAGAGCACTGCAACTCCGCCGGCGAGTTTTCCGAGCCTTTCCTGAAGCTTTGACTTGTCGTAATCGGAAGTGGTGGCCTCAATCTGCTTGCGGATGAGAGCGACCCTCTCCGCGATGGCGTCCTTGTCACCCTTGCCGTTTACGATGGTGGTGTTCTCCTTGGTTACGACAACCTTGTCGGCCTTACCGAGCATATCCGGAGTGGTATTCTCGAGGGTGAATCCCCTGTCCTCGGAAACTACGACTGCGCCCGTAAGGGTTGCGATGTCCTGAAGCATCTCCTTGCGGCGGTCTCCGTAGCCCGGAGCCTTCACTGCAGCAATCTTCAGAGTGCCCCTCAGACGGTTTACAACGAGGGTTGTAAGTGCCTCGCCGTCAACATCTTCGGCAATTATAAGGAGTGAACGGCCTTCCCTTGCGATAGGTTCGAGGATAGGAAGAAGGTCCTTCATAGTGGAAATCTTCTTGTCGGTGATGAGGATGGAAGGGTCGTCAAGAACAGCCTCCATCTTGTCGCCGTTGGTCATAAAGTAAGGTGAGATGTAGCCCCTGTCGAACTGCATACCCTCGACAACCTTGACCTCGGTCTCGGTGCCTTTGGCTTCCTCAACGGTGATGACTCCGTCCCTCTTTACCTTTGACATTGCGTCGGCGATGAGTTTGCCGATGTAGTTGTCGTTGTTTGCGGAAATGGTGCCGACCTGCTCAATCTTGGCGAAGTTGTCGCCGACTTCCTGAGACTGTGCCTTGAGGCTTTTGACGACCTCTGCTACGGCCTTGTCGATACCGCGTTTGATGTCCATAGGGTTTGCGCCCGCTGTGACATTCTTCAGGCCCACATTGATGATGGCCTGAGCGAGCACGGTTGCGGTGGTTGTACCGTCACCGGCCTGGTCGTTGGTCTTGGAAGCGACTTCCTTGACCATCTGGGCGCCCATATTGGCGAACCTGTCCTCAAGCTCGACTTCCTTTGCCACGGTGACACCGTCCTTCGTTACCTGAGGCGCACCGAATTTCTTGTCAATCACAACGTTGCGTCCCTTCGGGCCGAGTGTGACCTTTACTGCATCTGCAAGAGCGTCAGCGCCTTCCTTCATCTTGGCGCGAGCTTCCGTGTTGAATTTTATATCCTTTGCCATAATTTACTTGTCTTTTTTGTCCATATTTGCCTTTTCATCGGTCACATACCCCGGTATGCTCCCTCTTCAAAAACAAATCTGTCCTAAAAAATCCTTCTCAAATGCCCCGAAGGATTATAGGGGTTTCGTTCAGATTTATTCAATTACAGCCAGAACGTCGGACTGCTTCATAATGAGGTACTTCTTGTCGTCGCAAGTGACCTCGGTGCCGGCGTATTTGCCGTAGAGGACACGGTCTCCGACCTTGAGTTCCATCACTTCGTCTTTCTTTCCCGGGCCTGCCGCAACGACAGTTCCCTGCTGAGGTTTCTCTTTCGCTGTATCAGGAATATAAAGTCCTGAAGCTGTCTTGGTCTCGGCCTCTTTAGGCTCGATGACCACCCTGTCTGCCAATGGCTTAATCATAATTATAATGTTTTATTATTTACCTTTAATGGCTCTACCTTTCCGGAGCCGAAGAGAGGAAAGACAAACCCGATACCAAAGCCCCCGGTCTGCCAAATTGGCAGGGCACCCCGAAAGACTGTCGCAAGGGGCTCCCAGGGCGGGGTCCGGGATGCAATAAAAACAATTATTTTAGCGATTCCGTCAAGCAGTTAGGCACTAAAGTTGAGTAATTGTGCGCCGAAAATTTTAAATCAACCGGATTATGAACAACAACGATATCAATCAGAAAGCATTGGAGTACCACGCGGCGTTTCCGGCCGGCAAATTGGCGGTTAAAGCGACTAAACCGCTTGACAATCAGGAAGATCTCTCCCTGGCATACACCCCTGGCGTTGCGGCCCCGTGCCTTGAGATTCAGAAGGACTACCACAAGTCCTACCGCTACACTTCGAAGGGCAACCTCGTGGCCGTCATAACCAACGGCACTGCGGTCCTGGGACTGGGAAACATCGGAGCCCTCGCCGGAAAGCCTGTGATGGAAGGAAAGTCAGTGCTTTTCAAGAAACTCTCGGGAATCGACGCCATCGACATTGAGGTGGACGCGACCGACATCGACGAGTTCTGCAGGACCGTCAAGAACATAGCCCCGACATTCGGCGGAATCAACCTTGAGGACATCAAGGCCCCGGAGTGCTTCGAAATCGAGAAACGCCTGCGCGAGGAACTTCACATCCCGCTTATGCACGACGACCAGCACGGAACGGCCATCATCAGCGCCGCCGCCCTTCTGAACGCGCTTGAGATTGCGGGGAAGAAGATGGAGGACGTGAAGATGGTCGTGAGCGGCGCCGGAGCTGCGGCAATCGCCTGCACGAAGATGTATGTAAGCCTGGGGCTGCGCAAGGAAAATGTCGTCATGTGCGACAGCAAGGGCGTTGTCCGCGCTGACAGAGAAGACATCAATGAATACAAGAGGGAGTTCGCCACAACGCGCGACCTTCACACTCTCGCGGAGGCAATGGTTGGCGCCGATGTGTTCGTGGGCTTCTCGAAGGGCGGCACAGTGAGCCAGGATATGGTCCGAACGATGGCAGATAACCCTGTAATCATCGCGATGGCGAACCCTGTCCCCGAAATCGGCTACAACGAGGCCAAGGAGGCGAGACCCGACGCGATTATGGCGACCGGCCGCTCCGACACCCCGAACCAGGTCAACAACGTGAGCGGGTTCCCATACATCTTCAGGGGAGCGCTCGACACCTGGTCATCCGCAATCAACGAGGAGATGAAGCACGCCGCAGTCAAGGCGCTCGCAGACCTCGCGAAAGAGGATGTTCCGGAGGCTGTTCTGAAGGAATACGGTCTGAAGGAGCTCCATTTCGGCCCCGACTACATAATCCCTAAGGCTCTCGACCCGAGGCTTCTCGTGAAAGTCTCAACAGCGGTAGCCAAGGCTGCGATTTCTTCCGGCGTAGCCCACCGCAAGATTACCGACTGGGACGCATACGCCGAGGAATTGAGAAACTGGATGAAGGCCGAATAAAAAGCGGTCCCGCTGATATTCAAGAAAAATCAGTAACTTCGCAAGACAATCGCCGGGAAGACCTCAGAGCCTTTCCCTGCGGTTGCCTTTTGAATGTTATGGATATGAAAAAGTTACTGAAACTGCTCGCTATCGCGGGCATAACTCTAATTGCTATGTCATCCTGCTGCAACAATCGTTCAACTGAGTCCGCTGCCGCCCAGGCGGTGCTGGACAACATCTCTTCAAGAACTTCCATCCGCAAGTTCACCTCCGACCCCGTGAGCGAGGAGGAAATTGAAAAAGTGCTTCGCGCCGCTATGTGCGCGCCTTCCGCTATGAACAGCCAGCCGTGGAGGTTCGTAGTCGTTCGCGACAAGGCCATTCTCGCTTCTATGGCGGAGAAGATGCCATACGCGCGCCTTGACACCGCTCCGGTTGCAATCGTAGTCTGCGGCGACCAGAGCGGCTACTGCAAGTTCTGGGAGCACGACTGCTCCGCCGCCGCAGAGAACATCCTGCTTGCGGCCCACGCCCTCGGGCTTGGCGGAGTCTGGACCGCTGCATCCGACGAGAAACGCGCTCCGATTGTCACCGAGGAGCTCGGCCTGCCGTCCTTCATCCGTCCGCTCTGCGTCATCCCGCTCGGCCATCCGGCGGAGAATCCGGAGCCTAAGAACAAGTGGAATCCGGAGAACATCCACTACGACAAGTGGTAATGAAGCTGCGCCTGCAAGGCACCACACTGCTACATTCGCCGCTTAAGTTTTGAAAAGCAAAATCTGCATAGTCTCTTCGCTTGTCCTTGCCGCCACACTGGCGGCAGGGACGGCTTTTTGTTGCCGGGCCCAAGCTCCAGGGACTGGGAAAAGCGGGCAGGTTTTCCTTGAATACCGAATTGAGAACGGGGACACCGTATTCGTGGACAGCATAAAGCCGGCAAAGGTCTTTATGCGGCAGCCCCGGCACAAGGGAAGGGAATGGAGGAAATACTACCGCCTCGTTCACAACTTCAGCAAGGCCTATCCCTACGCGCTCGTTGCCCGGAGGATGGTGCAGCAGACCGACAGCATCATCGCCGCCGACCACCTCAAGGGCATCCGCAAGGACCGCTACATCAACGGGCTGCAGAAGGAGCTTTTCGGAGTTTTCGAGAAGCAGATGAGAAACCTCACCGTCTCGCAGGGTATGCTGATTATGAAACTAATCGACCGCGAGACCGGGCGCACTTCCTATAATATAATAAAGGACTACAAAAGCGGAATCACCGCGGGGTTCTGGCAGGGAGTGGCGAAGATGTTCGGTTCGGATATGAAAAAGCCCTACGACCCCGAGGGCGAGGACAGGGAAATTGAGGAGCTTGTGAAGATCTGGGAGGACGGGGATTTCCCCGCGCTGTACTGGTCCATTTTCTGGGAGGACCCGCCCGTGGTGAACATCCCGGAGAAATACCGCAACTGGACGCCCGTGGAGGCCGATTTTGGCAAATAAATATTTTTTCCTAACTTTGCCGCGATTTTCGGGGAACATTTTTCCCGCAGAAAATGACTTGGAATATTAAAACAAACAAATATCAACTAAAAATTTTAATTATGTCTACTATTGCAGAAGAAGTAAAGGCAATCATCGTTGACAAACTCGGCGTTGAGCCGTCAGAGGTTACCGATAGCGCAAACTTCACCAATGACCTTGGTGCAGACTCGCTTGACAGCGTAGATCTCATTATGGCACTTGAACACAAATTTGACCTCGAACCTGACGATGAGGCTGAGGGAAAAATTGCGACTGTCGCTGACGCTATCGCATACGTTGAGAAGAAGGTTGCCGAGAAAAATGCATAGGTGCAATTGAAAATCAATTACACAAAAATAAAGAGGATGGTCTTACAGACCATCCTCTTATTTTTAACTTTCGCAAGTATCTAACTTATTTATATATAACCCTCTTCTCTTTAATCAAACTCTCAAATCCCACGCACTTTTTCCTCACACAATCCCTCCCACATTTTTATCTGAACCCCCTGCACCCCCTGTCAGGGGGATTTTTAACGGCCCTTAGGGCCGGCGGGCAGAAGCCCTTGTAAAGTTTCGCAATGCGAAACTTTAGACCATCCTCTTATTTTTTATTGCTGAGCGCCGTCCCCTATTCCTTAGGGTAGGAGAAGGTGATTGTCATCGTAGGCTTCTTCTCGGTGGAGGCAGGGCCGTAGAGCTTGCAGCTATAGTAGCGGTCCTTGTCCAGCTCGGTGGAGGTGGAAGT
Organism: uncultured Muribaculaceae bacterium; assembly: GCA_964396105.1. Taxonomy (GTDB): domain Bacteria; phylum Bacteroidota; class Bacteroidia; order Bacteroidales; family UBA932; genus Cryptobacteroides. The sequence continues at coordinate 7,795 of CAYNDY010000029.1, read as the reverse complement.
AGTGGAACTGCTTGAAGATGAGGCGTATGCCGCCATCATCATATAGTTGTAGTAGTTGTTGTAGTAGCTGTTGTAGCCGTAGCTTCCATATCCGTAGCCATAGCCTCCGTAACCGTAGCCGTTGTAGAGGCTGTTGTAGTAGGAGCTGTAGGCGAGGGCGCTGAGATAATCGTTGTAACTGCTTGAGGAGGAAGAAGATGAAGTCTCGTCAACCTCGTCGTGCATAATCAGCATCCAGATGTCGTACTGGCTCTCCCTCTTTGCAAAATCCTCGTCGGACTCGCTGTCTTTCTTGCTCAGACGAAGCAGCTCCTGAATGTGGTGGCTCACATCCGGCTCATAGCAGAGAGTGGAGCGGTTGATTGTGCCCTGGTTCTCGCTGGAGACGCTCGCATCCGTAAGGCCCGCGTATGAAACCACTGAGAGGGTGTCGCCGGAGGTGGTGACGCTCTTTCCCTGCAGACGGCAGGTCGGGCTCAGAGTCTCGGGATAATAGTCCAGAGCGGAGAAATCGCCGGAAGCCTCGAAAGGAAGCTTGATTGTGGCCTTGTTGATCACGACCTTTGAAAGAGCGACCTTCTTCAGAGAATCAGACATAGAGTCATATCCTTCTATTTTCGAGCTTATGGCCTTCGTGACCTCCTCCTTGAGCTCCTGTGCACGCAGAACCGGTTTCAGGCCCGAACCGCCTTCGATGTAGATATTCTCGGCGGATGAAGCTGACGGGGCTATTTTGCCCTCGCTGCTGCTGAAGTTGAAGCCGTACTGGGTCGGGAGGGTGCTGGAGTCCTCGGCGACGAATTCCGCCGCGCCGACCATAAAGACGAGCGAGGTGTCAATCACTCCCCTGTCGTCGAACTTTGCCCTGTACTTGAGCTCAACATAGTTGCCGGTGATGTAGTTGTAGTCGTTCACGTCCACTGCGACATCGAACATATTGATTCTTCCGCTGCCGTAGGAAGGGCGGTCGGCCTTGATGAGGATGCCAGGGAGCCTCTTTATGTAGGAGCTCACGGAGTCAAGCGGCATTCCGCTGAGGGCCTCGAGGTATTTCTGGCCGAACTCGGCGCTGAAGTTGAACGAAAGGGAGTCTCCGCCGTTGTAGGTCGGGATGCCTTCGGTGACTACGCCGGCAGCCTCGTCGTAGAGGTCTGCGGAACTCTGTCCCGCATAAATATAGTTCTCGTCCAGAGGCTTTTTGAGCTCATAGACGCGGATGTTCTGGATTATGTTCTCCTGGGATGCGTCGCGGAAGGAGACTGTGTCCTTCGCGAGGGCGAAATGGAACTGCTGGAACTCTATGTTCTCGCCGAGGTCCAGGGCGTCGGTGGTGTCGGCGATGGGAATCAGCGCAAATGCGGCTTCCCTCTCGCTCCAGCCCATCTCGGGGTCGTTCACTCCTCCGATGCTGATTCTGCGGGAATTGTAGCCTCCGAGCTCCGACGCTTTCTGCATCTCGATGCTTTCAAGGTCAAAGGTGGTGATGCCCACCTGCCATATATCCGAGTCCGGGATAAATTCCTGCCCGAGAGTGCCGTCGGTCTTCACGCAGGACGGGCAGCAAAATGCCGCAATGACTGCGGCACCTGCTATAAACTTTTTACTGTCGAAAAACTTCATCGGAAGTTGTTTAATGTTACAGACTGTCGTAAAAATTGTTGTAGGCGTCGATGTACGAGCCGCTCTCCAGAGCCTGGGCGTCGAACGGAAGCAGAGGAAGATTCTCTCCCTTGCAGAAATCCACGACTTCTGAAGGAATGCCCTCGTCGCCGAGAATGACCCCGTCGGAGTACCGGGCGGCAAGTTTTGCAAGGTTTATGCCGTTCGGCTCGACTAGGAGCGCCGTGTCCTCGTCGGTGATGTTCCCGAAGCGGAGCATTTCGCGGAACCCTTCTGAGAAAGTCTCTCCGTAGGCCTCGTCGTAAAGCGAAAGCACCACCTTGCTGGAGGAGAAAATAGGGTCGTCGATATAGGCCTTTTTAAGGTAGAGCGGGAGGATGTGGGAAATCCATCCGTGGCAGTGGATTATGTCCGGAGCCCAGCGAAGCTTTTTCACCGTCTCGAGCACGCCGCGGGCGAAGAAAATAGCCCTCTCGTCGTTGTCCCTGAAAAACTGCCCCTTGTCGTCGAAGCTCACCTGCTTGCGATGGAAATAGTCCTCATTGTCAATGAAATAGACCTGCATCCTCGCGGAGGAAACCGACGCCACCTTGATGACCAGAGGACGGTCGACGTCGTTGACGATTATGTTCATCCCCGAAAGACGGATGACTTCGTGGAGCTGGTTTTTCCTCTCGTTTATGCAGCCGTAACGCGGCATAAAGGAGCGGATTTCCTTCTTTTTTTCCTGGATTCCCTGCGGGAGATATCTTCCTATCCCGGCGATTTTCGTCTGCGGGAGGTACGGATATATCTCTGAGTTGACGAAAAGGACTCTTTTGGCGGAATTTCCCATAGTAAGCGTGTATTTTTTTAATAAATATCCCCACAAAGATAATAATAATTTTTCACAAATTATTTACCTTTGGAGGTTTGTTCCGCCTTCAGGGCTTCGGAAGATAGAATTTATGGCATTGAATGACAATAAGATAATAAGAAAAAGGTTCATCCACACCTTCCTTTCGTCGGTGGTGAGCATCTCTCTGGTGCTGCTTCTGGTGGGGATTGCGGGACTTCTGCTCGTGTCAAAGGGGAGCGTTTCGGACTACCTCAAGGAAAATATGCAGGTGAGCGTGATGATGAAGCGGGATGTGGGGGAAGCCGCCGCGCTGAAATACAAGAAGAGCATCGACGATCTTCCGTTCGTGAGAAGTTCCGCCTACATTTCGAAGGAACAGGGCGCGAGGGAGATGGCCCAGCTGCTCGGGGAGGATTTTCTGAGCATTTTCGAGACAGCCCCGATTCCGGTTTCGATTAACCTCACTCTGAAGGCCGACTATGTTTCGCCGGACTCCCTGGCGGTGGTGAAGGCCGCGCTGGAAGGGTCAGAGCAGGTGGAGGAAGTGGTGTATCAGCAGTCGCTGGTGGACGCTCTGAACTCGAACCTGAGCAAAATCTCCATTTTTCTCGCCGTTTTCATCGCCCTGCTGCTTTTCATCTCTTTCGTGCTGATTAACAACACCATCCGGCTGAGCGTCTATTCGAAGCGGTTCACAATCCACACGATGAAGATGGTGGGCGCGACGAGGGGATTCATCGCCCGTCCATTCCTGCTTCAGGGGGCGTTCCAGGGGCTTTTCGCCTCGTTCCTTGCGATTGTTATGATTCTCGGGGGGCTGTTTTTCCTCCGTCATCAGTTCGCCCAGCTTTTCGCGGTGTTCACTCTCCCGATGCTCGTGGAGGTCATCGCGATTGTGGTGGTGAGCGGACTTGCAATCTGCGTCCTGAGCAGCTATGTGACCGTCAACAAGCTCATTTCGCTGAAAAAGTCGGAACTTTACTATTGACGGATGTGGAGGTAAAAAATGACGGCCAGAAGGGTGTAGGGAAAGGCATTGAATTATTGACGGCCGGCGGAGGAATTGAAAATTTAAGGTATATACCTATAATATAGATAATTAGGAATAAACTATGGATAAAAAAAAGAACAATACCGTGCAGGGGGACGCCGCTGAAAAGATGGCGATAACCCCGCGGGGACTCAGGCTGCTGCTTGCGGGACTTATAGTTATGGTCGCAGGGTACATTCTCCTTTGCGGAGGTGCAAGCTCAGACCCCAAGGTCTTCAGCTACGAAATCTTTGATTTTCAGAGGCTTGTGGCGGCTCCGCTCGTTATCCTCGCGGGCGTAGTGATTGAAATCATCGCAATTATGGGAGTCCGCAAACAGGGCAAGAAAGAATAAAACCGACAGATACTTGCGAAAGTTAAATAAGACAGACTTATGAACTGGTACGAAGGCATATTGCTCGGTCTGTTGCAGGGGCTCACGGAGTTTCTGCCGGTGAGCAGCAGCGGACATCTGCAGATTGGAAAGGAACTTCTCGGCATCGAGGCCGGGGGCGACCTGGTTTTTGAGGTCACGGTGCACGCCGCGACTGTTCTGAGCACGATTGTGGTGTTCAGAAAACAGATTTGGTCGCTGCTGAAGTCACTTTTTGTTAAGGACGGACTTTTCCGCAGCATCGCACACCCTTCCCGCTTCAACGAGGGGACGGACTATGTGCTGAAAATCTGCGTTTCGATGATTCCGGTATTCATCGTGGGGGTTTTCTTCAAGGACGCCGTGGAAGGGCTTTTCAGTTCGATTTATGTTGTTGCGGGTGCGCTTTTGGTGACCGCCCTGCTGCTTTTCCTTTCGGACAATGTGTCACGGCTGAAAGGCTGCAGGAAGAGCTGCTGCAGCTACCGTTCTCCTCTCTCCCCTGCTGACGGAAGCGCCGCCGAAGGGGCAGGCTCTGGCGCAGGCGACGCAGAAGGCCTCGCGGCCGAAGGGACAGGCAAAAATGCAGCCCAGGGGCCCGCAAACGGCATTTCATACTGGCAGGCGCTGGTTGTCGGGCTCGGACAGGCTGTGGCCGTAATCCCGGGACTTTCCCGCTCCGGCACCACCATCGCAACGGGTCTTCTTTGCGGCGTGAAGCGCGAAGTCGTGGCCCAGTTCTCCTTCCTTATGGTGCTCATCCCGATTCTCGGCGAGGCTTTCCTTGAGATTGTGGGCGGCGAACTCGCCCAGACTTCAGTGGGGGCTCTCCCGCTTGCTCTCGGTTTCCTCTCCGCATTCATTTCGGGACTTTTCGCCTGCAAGGCTATGATAGCGCTCGTGAAGAAGACAAAACTCGGCTGGTTCTCGCTCTACTGCGCGATTGTCGCCGTCCTCATATTCATTTTCGCATAGGACCTTTTATCTCAAATGGCAGGAAAACTCACATATTTCGTTGCGGACGTGCACCTCGGGTGTGACGTTCTGAACCCCGCGGACAGGGAGGCGAGGTTCGTGGGCTTCCTGCGCTCCCTCCCGCCCGAGACGGAAAATCTCTATCTTCTCGGAGACATCTGGGATTTCTGGTACGAGTGGAGAGATGTGGTGCCGAAGGGTTATGTGAGGGTGTTTGCGGCGCTTCTGGACCTTATGGACAGAGGGGTCAACGTCTATTTTTTCAGGGGCAACCACGATGTCTGGAGCTACTCCTATTTCGAGTCGCTCGGAATGAAAAGGCTGGAGCAGCCATACCTCGTGGAGATTGAGGGAAAAACCTTCTGCCTCGGACACGGAGACGGCCTGGGGCCTGTTCCGAGGGGCTACCGCATCCTCTACGGCATTTTCCACTGCCGACCTCTCCAGAAGCTTTTCAGCACTCTGCACCCCTGGTTCGCATTCAGGCTCGGGAACACCTGGTCAAAGAACAACCGCCTCAAGCACAAGACGGAATATGTTTTCAGGGGCTCTGACGAGCCGCTCTGCAAGTTCGCGGAAAAGTTCGGAAGTGAGCACAAGGTGGACTACTTCATCTTCGGGCATTTTCACTCCAGGGTGGACATTCAGCTCCACTGCGGGGCGCGCTTTCTTATGGTCAAGGACTGGTTCCGCGGCTCGCCGTATATCGTCTGGGACGGGCAAAATCTTGAATATAAAGAGGCTGAATAGGAACCGTCTGCTGCGTACGCAGCTCTTCCAAACCTCACACACAATAAAAAAGGCGGCCTCTCGCGAGGTCGCCTTTATTATTGCATTGAATCTTTATTAGAGGTTCACATTGTCTGATTTCCAGTCAGCTACTGCAGGCACGATGCCGAGCTCCACGATTTCGTCCCTCATCTTGCAGAGGTGTGCGTATGAAGCGTCGAGAGCGGCCATCTCCTCAGGGGTTCCCTGTGGGAGAGTGTAGTGGCAGCCGGTTGCGTCAATTGTGGTAGGCATAGCCATCATAACGTTCTTGTACTTGCCGCAGTTTACGTATGTACCTGCAGGAAGAGTGAACGGAGTGCCGCCCATTGCAGCCTCAATCATCTTGACGGCGTTGTAGGCAGGGCTCTGGAATGATGAACGGCCGCGGAGTTTGATGATTGCGGAACCGCCCTGGATTGTCTCCTGTTTGATTTCTGCCATCCTCTCTGCTGAAAGACCCATCTCGGAGAGCGGCTTTCCTGCAATCTTCACCTGTGAAGCGAAAACTGCCATCTGCTCGCCGTGTCCGCCGTAGGTGTGCGCACCTGTAACTGAGCTCTGAGGAACGCCGAACTCCTTTGCGAGGTTGCTCTGGAGACGGGTTGAGTCGAGGGCTGCGAGGGAGGTGAGCTGCTCAGGCTTCAGACCTGAGTGGATGAGGGCGGTGAGAGCCGTCACATCAGCAGGGTTGAAGATTACAACCACGTGCTTTACGTCCGGGCAGTACTTCTTGATGTAGTCACCGAACTCGGCTGCGATTTTGCAGTTTCCCTTGAGAAGGTCCTCGCGGGTCATACCCTCCTTACGTGGAGCTCCACCTGAAGAGATGATGTATTTTGCATCCTTGAAAGCGACCTGGGGGTCAACGGTCCAGGTGATGTTGGCACCCTCGAAACCGCAGTGGTACATTTCTTCTGCCACGCCGTGAACACCCGGCTCGAAGATGTCGTAAAGGCAGATGTTCGGAGTAAGGCCGAGCATAAGCGCAGTCTGTGCCATATTGGAACCAATCATTCCGCCGGCACCGACAATTGTAAGTTTCTCGTTTGTTAAATATTTCATAATATTATGAATTAAGAATTATCAAAATTCCCGCTTTCGGCAGGCCGTTTTTCCTGCTTCAAAAATCGGGCGCAAAGATAGCAATAAATTGCAATTAATTAAATAATAGCGGTTAATTAAAAAATTACCACTATATTTGCAGCCGAAATTATAAATGACGACAGATAAGTGGAACCTCCCAGTCCAATATTAGGCACTCAGAGCATCACGGCGGACAGTCCTTCTGACCCCCCGCTGGCGGCAACCCTTTATATCACAATGTTAGGTACATCCCTTCGCAAAGGGGATGCGCTCTTTTGTTGTGCATAGGCCTCTGAAAAAAACTATTGACCCGGAAGGAATTTGAACGAATAAAAAGGTATAGAACTATATGGCACTTTATTTAAGGAAAGAACTGAAAAACGGAGCGGAACTCGCAGTCTGGCAAATAACCGAGACCGAAGACGAACTCAAAGCGCTCAGCTCGGTCCCTACTGACGAGATGGAAGAAATCAGCCTCTACGGCAGCGAGTCTCAGAGAAAGCAGAAACTCGCCGTGAGGGCGCTCATAAACGAGCTTTTCGACGAGAAGATGTACCTCGACCACCACGACAACGGCAAGCCTTATCTTGAGAACTGCGCCACCAACATAAGCATCACTCACACAAACAAATACGTCGCCGTCATCATCCACGACGAGGATGACCTGGGGATTGACATCGAGTCGCTCGACCGCGATTTCTCGGCTGTGGAGGAAAAAGCCCTCTCGGAGGACGAACAGGACGACCTCGACGACGAGGACCGCAGGAAAAAGAACGAGCAGCTCGCCATCTACTGGTGCGCCAAAGAGGCCATCTACAAGAGGATGTCACAGAGCAGGGTGGATTTCTCCGAGCAGATTGAGGTGGAGAAGTTCAATCCCAAGGGCGAAGGCGAATTGGAAGCCACTTTCATCCACAAGGACGGGCACGAGGAGGAGTTTGAGCTGGAGTATATGACGTTTGACCGCCACGTATTGGTTTGGCTGGTTGGTTAAAATTCCAGAAAAGAGCGAATTACTGCGTTGTCGCTCGGAGAAAATCTCTATATTTTAAAACGGATGCCGGCTTCCAGGCCGAAGGCTAGAGGCTGCGCGGTGCGGATGCTG